>DATBYO010000081.1:0-5678 GCA_036513655.1 Candidatus Dormiibacterota bacterium
GCTCTCCGCCTAATTCCCCTGATGGCAATCGGCGCCGTGGCGGCCTTCCTGCTGGCTGGGCCGCTGACGTCCCTCTACAAAACCCACGCCGTGGCGAGCCGGCCTCAACCTTCCGCCTCCGGCACGATCGATCCGCACGCCTCGCCGACGTCCTGTCCATCCTCCCTGCCAATGCCGAAGTCCGCGACAACCGTCCCTACGCCGACCGCGCCGCCCCTGCCGTTTCCGATCTGGGTGAACGATCCCCTCGGCGTGCACCTTCGCTCGGCAGCCAGCACGTCGAGCCCGGTGCTGGCGACGCTGGCGCAAGGCACGCAGGCCACCGCCGACCAGCGGGCGCCTGATGCCTCCGGAAATGTCTGGTATCACGCGAAGTTGGGCAGCCAGGCCGGTTGGGTGCGAAGCGACCTGGTCGTCACCACCGCCCTGCATGCGGCGAGTGGGCTCGGTTGGGGCCTGATGTTGCCGCAGGGGTACCAGGTCGCTCCGTCGTCAGATCCGTCGATGACGACCGTCACAAAAACCGGCGACGACCTGCCCTTCCTGATCCTGCAGACGAGCTCGACGGATACGCTCACCCTGCAACTGCCGGCTCAGCTCCGCGCCGACATTGCGCCCGTCGCCGACCACGACGGCACGATCCAGGTCTGGAGCTACAGCCCCCTCACCGAGCACGTCTCCAGGGTCGCCCTCGACACCTGTAAGGTCATGTCCGCCTGGGCCCGTCCCGATCAGGGCTGGCCGTTCATGACGGCGGTGTACGTCCACACCAAGGGTCGCAACTATCAGTTTTCGTTCTTTACCGCCGACCCCAACTCGTTGGCGGTCAAGCAGGTCCTCGAAAGCGTTTCCCTAAGCTGACCGGGTGAGCAGCAGCCCACGCTGGGAAAAGGCCGCCGAGGCCTACGCCACTGGCGAGCACAAGTCAGGGCACGACCTCGAACTCGTCGTCGAGTTCGCCAACCCAGGGGGTTACGAGCGCGAGCTCGATGTCGGCGCCGGCGCGGGTCATACCGCCCTCGCCCTGGCGCCGTACGTGCACTTCGTCATCGTGACCGACCCGGTCGAGGGCATGCTGGCTGCAGCCCGACAGGTCTTTGCGCGAATTGGTGTCAGCAACGCCGAGTTCGTACATGCCACTGCGGAGCGGCTGCCTTTCGACGACGCCAGCTTCGAGATCGCGACCTGCCGGCTGGCCGCCCACCATTTCGAGGATGTCGGCCTCGCCATGCACGAGATCGCGCGCGTGCTGCGTCACGGTGGGCGGTTCATCCTGGTAGATACCCTGGCGCCGGAGGACGCGGTGAGCGCCCATTTCCAGGACGAGGTCGAGCTGCTGCGAGACCCGACCCATCGACGCATTTATAGGAAGGACCAGTGGATCGCCTTTTGCGAGAATGCCGGCCTGCACGTGGAGCGCGCCGAGGTGGTTGCGAAGTCCCATCCGTTCGAGGCCTGGCTCGAACGCGGTGGAGAGGATGCGCCGACGATGCAGCGCGTTCGTGAGCGCTTCCTGAACGCCCCGCCCTCGGCCATTCGGGACCTGGGAATCACCATCGCCGATGGCACGGTGACGTCATTCACCGACAACAAGCTGGTTCTCGGCACCCGGAGGCGGTCGATGATGGAACAGTTCTCGACTCCGCGCTCGAATCTGATTGAAAGCAACTCCGGGTTCTCGACCGAAGTGATGGGCATGACCGGAATGCGCTATGTGGAGGGTGGCCGATCGATGCACCTCGACTCGGAAGTCCTGGCGAGACCCAACGCCATTGGCCTCTGGAGGGCATCAGTCGGGCGGTGGGATCCGCCTCACGATGCTGAACCGGTCGGCTCAGACGATCGGATTCGAATTCTCGAGAACATCCGGCGCGCCTTCGAGTCTCAGGGACAGGACGTCGACATCATCTGAGTCCGCTCGCGCCCCACGTTACGCCAAGACACCTCCGCGCCAAGCGGAGGTGTCTTGCTGCAGCGGGACGATGCTCGAGGTCAGCGACCTTTGGCGTTGGCTGGCACTGTCGCGATCACCGGCTGCGAGAAACGGATGTGGTTGCCGAATGGGTCCCGCAGGCCGCAGTCGATGCCATAGGGCCGCTCGGTCGGCTCTTCCGTGAACTCCACGCCCTTCGCCCGAAGCTCGTTGTAGGTCTTCCGGCAATCGGCGGTCGTGAAGAACAGGTGCCCGCCCGTTGCGCCTTTCGTCACTAGCTCGCGGACCTGCTCGGCGGTCTTTCCGTCGAGCGCCGGCGCACCGGGCGTCTCCAGCAGGATCTGGCGGGTATCGCCGGGCACGTTCACGGTCAGCCAGCGCATGAACCCGAGGTCCTGGTCGGTATTGACCTCGAGACCGAGCTTGCCGACGTAGAAGTCGAGCGCCTTGTTCTGGTCGAGAACGTAGATCGATGAAATCAGCAGAGCGTTGAACATTTGTAGACCTCCGTGGTTGGGATTGATGTCGTGTCCCACGCTAGACGATGTTTCGCGCGGTGGCTTCTCCAAAACTGCTCGGTCGTGTCCAGGCCATCGCAAAGCAAGTCGGGACGGGCTTGATGGGTCCGCGGTCGCGGTAAGCGGTCGGTGCCTCGCCGACGATATCGCGGAAGCTTCGGCTGAAGGTGCCGAGACTCGTGAAGCCGACATCCAGGCAGACGTCCGTCACGCTACGGTCCGTCGCGCGCAGCAGGAACATGGCGCGCTCGACCCGTCGTCGCTGGAGGTACCGGTGCGGCGTCTCGCCAAAGGTGGCGCGGAAGGTTCGGATGAAGTGCGCTTCGGAGACGTTCGCGATTCGAGCAAGGGTCGGGAGGTCGAGCGGCTCCGCGTAGGCGCGGTCCATCGAGTCGCGGGCGCGGAGCATCCGGCGGTTGATCTCCTCCACCGCACGACTCATCGGTGACTCACATCCCTCAAGCGGGAAGCCCGCGAATGGCCGCCTCGGCGGCGGCTCGTTCGTCCCACGGCTCCTTTCCACGACCGATGAGGATGCTTCGCTCGTGGCCCTTACCGGCCAGCAGGATCGTGTCCCCCGGGCCGGCGCGCCGTACCGCATGGGCGATGCCTTGCCGGCGGTCCTCGATCCGAGCGTACTGCTCGCCCTCCGTCCACCCGACCTCCTCGGCGCCGGCGGCGATCTCGCTGAGGATGGTCATCGCATCCTCTTCGCGCGGGTCCTCGTTGGTGAAAACGGCGTAGTCGCTGAGACGCGCTGCGATCTCGCCCATCCATGGTCGCTTCTCGCGATCGCGGTCCCCGGCGCTGCCGAAAACCGCGATCAACTTCCCCCGCGTGATCGGCCGCAACTCCCGAAGGACCTTCTCGAGGCTCTGCGGTGTGTGGGCATAGTCGATGATCACGCTGAACGGCTGCCCGAGGTCGACCCGCTCCATCCGGCCGCTGACGCCGCTGTAGCTCTCCAGTCCCTGGCGGATCTCGTCGAGGGTCAGGCCGATGGCGACGCCCGCGCCGGCCGCGGCCAGCGCGTTGGCGGCGTTCCAGCGGCCGCTCAGTCTCAATCCCAATGACAGAGGCCCGAGCGGAGTCGAGGCCTCGACCCGCAGGCCCTCGGGCGTCGCCTCGACGCGATCGGCCTTGAGATCCGCGTCGAGCTGAATCCCGTAGGTGATCCGCCGGGCGATTGGCCGCTGGACCAGGTAGGCGTAGCTCGGGTCATCGCGGTTGAGCACCGCCGTCTTCGCGATGCCCTTGGGGGCGCTGCCGGCGGTCAAGTCGACCAGCTGCGCCTTCGCTTCGCGGTACGCCTCGATCGTCTTATGAAAGTCGAGGTGCTCGTGCGCGATGTTCGTAAACACGGCCACGTCGTAATCCACGCCCACGACGCGTTGCAACGCCAGTCCATGCGAGCTGGTCTCGATGACGGCGTACTTCAGCCCGCCGTCGCGCATCCGCGCCAGCTGCTGCTGAACCTCGAGCGCTTCGAGTGTCGTCTGGCGCGAATCGTTCAGATCCACCGCATCGCCAAGTCGGATGTCCACGGTGCTCATCGAACCGACCGGCCGGCCGGCGCTGCGCAGCATCTGGTGGATCATCGTCGTGGTCGTCGTCTTGCCATCGGTTCCGGTGACGCCGATGACCACCATGTCCTGGCTTGGATGCCGGTAGAGCGTGCTGGACATGAGCGCCAGGGCGCGGCGGGTGTCCGGCACCACCACCTGCGGCCAGGCCGTGCCAGCCCGGCGTTGCACCACGGCCGCCACGGCGCCATCGCGCAGCGCGGTCTCGACGTAGCGGTGCCCGTCGGTGTGCGTGCCCGGGATGGCGACGAAGCAGTCACCAGGCTTCAGCCGGCGGGAGTCGTAGCAGAGGCCGCCGACCTCGGGGTCGGTCGGGGGTGCTTCGAGCACCTCGACGCCCTCGAGGAGGCGGCTCAATTTGATGCCAGTCACCGAAACGACATGATGCTACGCTCAGGCCGATGGCCGCGACGATGCGAACGGCCCGCATCGGCGACCGCGAATTCCACTGGGGTTCGCGCACCTATGTGATGGGGATCGTCAACGTCACGCCCGACTCGTTCTCGGGCGATGGCGTCACGGATCTTAAGACCGCCGTTTCCCAGGCGAGGCAGATGGAGCAGGACGGCGCCGACCTGGTCGACATCGGCGGCGAGTCGACCCGTCCCGAGACCTGGGCCGGCCCCGGGCTCAGCGCGAAGGACGAGCTGGCCCGGGTGATCCCGGTCGTAGAGCGGGTGGCCCGTGCCGTCGCGGTGCCGGTCTCGATCGACACCTATAAGGCCGAGGTCGCCGAACGCGCCATCGCCGCGGGCGCCCGGCTGGTCAATGACGTTTGGGGTCTGCGGCGAGATCCGCAGATGGCAGGAGCGGTCTCTCGCGCCGGGGTGCCGATGGTCCTGATGCACAACAAGCCCGGCGGCGGCTACCGGGATCTGATTGGAGAGATCGCCGCCAGCCTGCTCGAAAGCGTCGCATTGGCACGCTCCGCGGGTATCCAGGAGGATCGCATCATCCTGGACCCGGGCATCGGATTCGGGAAGACCCGCGAGGAGAACCTGGAGATCATCCGTCGGCTGCCCGAGCTGCGCCGGCTCGGGTTTCCCCTCCTGATCGGCCCCTCGCGCAAATCGTTCATCGGAAAGACGCTCGATCTGCCGGCCGGCGAGCGCCTCGAGGGCACGGCGGCGGCCGTGGCGCTGAGCATCGCCGGCGGCGCCGACATCGTTCGGGTGCACGACGTCAAAGCAATGGTTCGGGTGGCGCGGATGGCGGACGCCATCCGGCAAGCGTGACCCGGGTGTGGCTCGCCCTCGGGAGCAACCTCGGTGACCGCGGCGGGTATCTACGGGCGGCACGCGAAGCGTTGCCGGACGCAGGAATCACGATGGTCCGAGCCTCGCGCGTGGCCGAGACGGATCCGGTGGGGATCCGGGACCAGCCGCGCTTCCTGAACCAGGTGCTCGAGGTCGAGACGTCGCTCGAGCCGCGCCCGCTGCTGCACGCCGTCAAGGCCGTCGAGCAGCAGCTCGGCCGCGTCACCCGTGAGCGTTGGGGCCCGCGGGAGATCGACATCGACATCCTTCGCTACGACGGTCGCACCGTCGACGAGCCCGGCCTGCACATCCCGCACCCGGAATTGCAGAATCGCCCCTTCCTGCTCGACCTTCTCCAGGAGCTGGACGCCGGATGAACGCGCCACTG
>DATBYO010000082.1:0-2649 GCA_036513655.1 Candidatus Dormiibacterota bacterium
GAGGATCATGAACTGATTGAGTCGTGAGTTGAGGCCGCCGCTCAGGCGCGCGCCGACGGCGACCTGTCCTGGGAGCGACATCGCACTATAGGTTTATCAATCTTTGCGACGCCCAACCTAACGAAACGCGCCCGTTGCCTGCCTGTGATTGGCCCGAACCGCTGGATATACTCCACACGTGGTGCGGATCGTTACGGATTCCACCGCGGATCTGACCCCGGAGCAACAACGGGCGGCCGGCATCACCGTGGTCCCGCTCAACGTTCACTTCGGCGAGCAGGTCTTTCGTGACCACGTAGACCTCTCGGCGGACGAGTTCTTCCGGCGACTGAAAGCATCGCCACAGCTGCCCCGCACCTCGCAACCCTCGGTGGGCGTCTTCGAGGAGGCCTATCGAACGCTGCGGGAAGGCGGCGACGAGATTGTCTCCGTCCATCTCTCCGGCAAGGTCTCCGGCACCTACAACTCCGCGCTGATGGCAGCACAATCGGTGGGTGACGGCGCGATCGACGTCGTGGATTCACTCAGCACCTCGATGGCGCTCGGCTTCATGGCCCTGGAAGGGGCAAGGCTGGCTCGCGCCGGCAAGGATCGCAAGGCGATCGCGGAGCGCCTCCAGGCGCTCGTCCCCAAAGCTCGGGTCATCTGCGTGGTGGACACGCTGACCTACCTCGAACGCGGCGGCCGCATCGGGAAGGCACGTGCGCTGCTCGGGTCATTGTTGAACGTCAAGCCGATCCTGCAGCTGAAAGACGGCGAGGTCGTGCCGCTGGGACGGGCGCGTGGACGGCCGCAGGCACTCAGCCGCCTGGTCGAACTGCTCGAACGGGACGGCAAGGTCAGCCAGCTCGGCATCATGCACGGTGCCGCGCAGGCGGACGCCGAGCAGCTGCGCGACCGGGTTGCCTCGACGTATCCGGGCCTCGACATCTTGCTGACCGAGATCGGTGCCGTTCTCGGGACGCACACTGGACCTGGCGTGATCGGCTTTACCTATCTCGTCGCCTGACCATGCCGCGGTTGCACGTTGTGCGGGCCCCCTCCCTGGACGATCCCGTCACGCTTCTCCCGGGCGTCAGCGATAAGACCGAGGCCAAGCTGGCCCGGCTCGGCATCGCGGCCATCCGCGACCTCTTGCTGTTCTTCCCGCGTCGCTACGAGGACTTTTCCAGCATCACGCCGATCGCCTTCGTGCGTCCGGGCGTTAAGACAACGGTTCGCGGACGGATCTACGAGATCGGCGCCCACCAAACCAAGTACAAGCGGATGGCGCTGACGGAGGCCGTCCTGGGCGACGATTCGGGGACGACGTTGCGGGTCGTCTGGTTCAACCAGCCCTGGCTGGTCAAGAGCCTGCAGAAGGGCGACGAGATCTTTGTCGCCGGTGAGGCTGACCTGAACGGCGGACTGGTGATGAAGAACCCGGACCACGAAAAAGTTTCGCTTCGCCCGCAAAACGTGGCGCGCCTGGTCCCGATTTATCGGGAAACCGAGGGCCTGACATCGAAATGGCTGCGACCGAAGATCCAGGCGGTGCTGCCGCTGGCCGACCAGCTCGACGAGTTCTTGCCGGCTGAACTGCTCACCCGCCGCGAGCTGATGGGGCGGGGCGAGGCGGTGCGGCAGGTCCACTACCCAGCCTCGGCGGCGCGGCTCGATCGCGCCAAGGAGCGGCTTGCTTTCGAAGAGATGTTTGTCTTGCAGGTCGCCGCCCAGATGGCCAAGCGCGCCCGCAAGGCGCGCAGCGCGCAGGTGGTGCCATTCGACGAGCCGACCGCGCGCGGCTTCGTCAAGGCGTTACCCTTCACGCTCACGAACGCGCAGCGTGTGGCCGCCTGGCAGATCCTGCAGGATCTTGCTCGCCCACAGCCGATGAATCGGCTGCTCGAGGGCGATGTGGGATCGGGCAAGACCGTGGTCGCGGCGATGGCCATGCATCACGCCGCCCACGCCGGGTTCCAATCCGTTCTGCTGGCGCCCACCGAGATCCTGGCCCACCAGCATGCCGATGTCATCCAATCCATCCTCGAGCCGTTTCAGATCGATGTGGGGCTGCTGGTCGGCAGCACACCAGCCTCGGCGCGAAGACCGATGCTGGCCTCGCTGGCTGAGGGACGGCTGCCCGTCCTCATCGGGACCCATGCGCTGATCGAGGAAGGCGTGCAATTCAAAGACCTGGCGCTGACCGTTGTCGATGAGCAGCATCGGTTCGGCGTTGGTCAGCGGCTGGCCGTCCGGCAGAAAAGCGAGCGCACCCCGCATTTCCTATCGATGACCGCCACCCCCATCCCGCGCACTCTTGGGCTGACGCTCTTCGGCGACCTCGACATCTCGATCCTCGGCGAGATGCCTCCTGGGCGCCGGCCGGTCAAGACCGGCCTGGTACCGCCCGAGAAGCGGGCCGATGCTTACAACTTCATTCGCAAGCAGGTAGAGGCCGGACGGCAGGTGTTCGTGATCTGCCCGCTCATCCAGGAGTCCGATAAGCTCGGCGTCCGGTCGGCCACGCAGGAGGTCGAGAAATTGCAGCGCGACGTCTTTCCCGAGCTCGCGTCCCGCATCGCGTTGCTCCACGGCCGCCTCAAATCCGCCGAGAAGGAGGCGGTGATGGCGGCCTTCAAGCGAGGCGACGTCGCCATCCTGGTCTCC
>DATBYO010000083.1:0-11318 GCA_036513655.1 Candidatus Dormiibacterota bacterium
CTCCGCCCACTCGGCGCGCTTTCCGGTGGCCGGCATGCCAAACACCTCACCCTTGTGGGTCCCGCTGACCGTCACGTAACCAGCCACGAAGTCGCCCTCGGCGATCTGGAGGTCGATCTTGTAGGTCAGGTCGGGAAATCCCTTTCGTAGCGCCGAAGCGACTGCCCGGAGACCCTCGCGGCCCGCGGGAATGCCCGGGGGAAGGTCGCCGTGCTCTTTGAGGTCGGGCGCGACGATCTCGTCGATCACGTCGAGGCGGCCCTGCGAGAACACCTCAACGGGGATGCGCCGCGAGATCATTTTG
Source organism: Candidatus Dormiibacterota bacterium (assembly GCA_036513655.1). Classification (GTDB taxonomy): domain Bacteria; phylum Chloroflexota; class Dormibacteria; order CF-121; family CF-121; genus CF-13. The sequence goes on from DATBYO010000083.1 coordinate 305, forward strand.
TTCTGTTCTGTCGACATGTGATATCTCCTTGTCCGGCTCCCTACTCGGAAGTCGTCGGTGGTCGAGGTATCGACCTTGAAGGCCAGGCTCAAGCTCAACCCTGAGGATGGAGGGGCGTCAAAGCGCCCCCGAGGTGCCTTAAACCATTCATACCCATTCGCGACGGTGTTCACCCGTGAGAACACCTCCGCGATCGCCCTCTTAAGCCCTCAGGTTCCGGCTGGAGACTAGGGACGACTCGCGGCGCCTTCGCCGATGGCTGCGCGCGCCTTCTCCAGGTCGCGGGCACCGATCACCACCCGGGTCTTCGTCGCCAGGTAAACCACGTTGAGGTTGACGCCGGCGTCGGCGATCTTGCGGGTGAGCTTGCCTAGCGCGCCGGGCTTGTCCTCGATGTCGAGCACCAGGACCTCTTGCTCGCCGGTCACTCGGGCGCCTGCACTCTGAAGGGCCTGGCGAGCTTTACCAGCATCCGCGACCAGCACGTGCCCGACGCCCTTGCCACCGACCACGAAGCCGCAGATCCCTTCGATGTTGACGCCCGCTTTCCCCAGCGCCTCGGCCGCCGCCGCGACCGTGCCGGCCTTCTCCTCCAGCTCGATCGTCAAGTCCTTCAGTTGAGCCATTTGCCCGACCTCCTTAACCCCTCATTGCCGCCGGATCAGGCGACATTGTAGGCGGTCTGCCTGGCCAGCCGATGTCGCCTACTATGCAGCGATAGGCATGCCAACTGGGACGTGGAACCTCGCCGTAGACCTCAGCGACCCACGTGACGAGGAAGACAAGCCGATCACGTTCCGAAATCTCGACGTGACGTCCGTGGAGCGGGAGTTGCGGGGCTTTAGATCATCCCGGGTCGAGGTCCTGGGCCGCACGGCACTGCGGATCAGGGCGGAGATCGATGGAGGTTCGGGCAGGGAAGCGCGGACCAGCTCTGGCACGTGATCGAAAAGGTCTTCTATACAGAACGAGATCGCAGGTTGTTCTGGAGTATGAGGATTCGCTTCCTGGAGGCTAGCTCAGGCTCCTCGGCTTCAGCGGGCGCTCTCGGACCCCCGCCCCCTCGAGCCGGACTTCGTAGGCGGACCGACCCTCAACTTCGCTGACGACCTCAGCGAGTTCGCGATCGACGAAATGCAGGCCAACCCCGGTCGTCGGCGGCGTAGCCGCCCGGGAATCCATGAAGGACGAGGCCGCGGTAGACGGGTCGTCGCTGGTCCTCAGAGTTGTAATGGGGGCAGGCGCTTCCCGGGAGCAAACCCAGGCCGTCGCGCAAACCCGTGGGCGGGACGCCGAATGAGTCCGTCACCGCGGCCTCGAACCAGCAAATCGCGCCGGCGCTGATCCCTGCCAGCACGATGCCGGCCTCCCACGCCTCACGAAGGATGGCGTCGACGCCATGAACTCGCCAGATGGCGAGCATGTTGGCGGTGTTGCCGCCGCCGACGTAGATCACGTCCTGGTCGAGCAGGAAGCTGCGAAGGTCCGCCACGGTTCGGCGGAAGAGCGCGAGATCCGACGGCTGACAGTCCCTGCGCGTGAACGCGCGGTAGAACTTGATGGGATAGGTTTCGCTGTCGCCGCTCGCGGTCGGAAGGAAGCAGATGCGTGGTCGACGGTTTCGGGCCAGGCTGTTGATGTAATCGTCGAGCTTGGTCGGCAGCCCGTCATCGGAGAAACCACCGCCGCCGAGGGCGACGATGTGTCGCGTCGCCATGGTTGTCTATTAGATCACGCGACTCGGGTCATAGATCCAGTTCAGGCCGATGCCGAGAACGGCGACGGCAAAGGCCATGGCCAGTAGAAGCAACAGGATTCGGCCCGTGGTGCGGATCATCGGCCGCTGTCGTTCGAATGGTCGTGACTTCTCATACCAGAGCGCCCAGGTCGCGATGGGAAGCACTGGAATGCATCGCAGCACGATGCGGACCAGCGGGCTCGGCGCGAAGAAAGCCTGGATGACGTAGAGACCGGCGACGGCGATGAGGACGACGACGACCGCGAGCCGGAGGGGGCCGTGAAGCCGGTCAGTAAGCTTCGAGGTAGGCGTCGAGCTCCCACGCGCTGACCTGCTTCTCATAGCTCTGCCACTCCATCTCCTTCGCCTCGATAAAACGTTCGAGGAGGTGGACACCCAGCGCCTCGCGCATCACCTCGTCCTGGCGCAGGTCTTTGAGCGCCTCGGCGAGGGAACTCGGGAGATGGCCCAGCTGGTGGCGAGCGAGTCGCTCGGGGTCGAACGCGTAGAGGTTCTCTTCGACCGGCGGCGGCAGTGGCAGCTTCTGGCGGATCCCCGAGAGCCCCGCATGGAGCATCGCGGCGAAAGCCAGGTAGGGGTTGCAGGAGGGGTCCGGCGCCCGGAACTCGATCCGGATCGCGGCGCGATCGCCGCTACCGGCACGGGGTACCCGGATCAACGCCGACCGGTTCATCTGGGCCCAGCTGATCGCCACCGGCGCTTCGAACCCTGGCACGAATCGCTTGTAGGAGTTCACCAGCGGTGCCACCAGTGCGCACAGCGCCCGGGCATGTGCCAGCTGGCCGGCGATGAAGTGTTTGGCGACAGTCGACAGCTGGTACTGGTCGGCCCTGTCATAAAAGGCGTTCGCGTCCTTGCCCAGGGTACTGAGGACCTGGTGCGTATGCATCCCGGAGCCCGCCGCGCCAAAGATCGGCTTCGGCATGAAGGTCGCCAGTAGCCCCCGACGCTGGGCCACCGCCTTGACTGCATGCTTGAGGGTCACGAGCTGATCCGCGCTCTTCAGCGCATTATTGAGGGCGAGGTCGAGCTCATACTGGCCGGCCGCCACCTCGTGATGGCTGGCTTCGACCGTGATGCCGAGGCGGTCGAGCGCGTTGACGATCTCTTGCCGAACGTCACTGCCGACGTCGACCGGATGGTCGAAGTAGCTCGCCCGATCGTGCCGGCCAGGCCGGACGCCTCCGCCGGCGGAGTCCGTGCTCAGCAGGAAAAACTCGAGTTCCATCGCGGTGGCGTAGTCGAAGCCGAGAGCGGCCGCATCGGCCAGCGCTCGAACGAGTACCCCGCGCGGGTCGCCGGCGAACCGCTCACCGTCCGGGGTGAGCAGATCGCAGATCACCTGGGCACCCGGCACGTCGTCCGCCTCGCCGATCGTCAGCGTGTCGAGGTCGGGACGAAGAAACATGTCGCTCTCGAAGACCCGAGCGAAGCCCTCCACCGAGGAGCCGTCGAACCACTCGCCATTGCGGACAGCATGCGGCAGCCGCTGCGCTGGGATCGTGATGCTCTTCACGGTCCCGAGCACGTCGACGAAGCGCAGATCAAGGAAGCGGATGCCGCGTTCCGACAGCCGCTCGAGCGTCCGCTCGACGGTCGGCGAAACCGTGCGGCCCGTGGCCGCTTCAGTCTTCGCCGTCGGGGACTCCGCTGGGTTCCGACGTCTGCGTGCGATCGTCCTCGTCCCAGGACGGTCCCGGGGGCGGGTAGTCGCCGGGTCGCCAGGGCTTATCGCGTACCGGGTACTCCATCACGTTGCTCCTCTCCTGATGTTATTTAAGGCGGCTGCCAGGGCGAGTGGCAGCCGCCTCGACGACGAACGCGCGAACGGACCGGACAGACGGACTAGATGTCGTGGTACAGGTAGAACTCCCAGGGATGCGGCCGCAGCGCGACCTGGTCGACCTCACGGACACGCTTGTAGTCGATCCAGGTTTCGATCAAATCTTCCGTGAACACGCCCCCGCGGGTCAGGTAGTCGTTGTCGATCTCCAGCGCGTCGAGCACTTCCGTAAGGGAGCCGGGGGTGCTCTTCACCTGGCGCTTCATTTCGGGTTCGAGCTCGTACAGGTCTTCGTCGATGGGCTTTGGCGGTTCGATCTTGTTGATCACGCCGTCCAGGCCGGCCATCAGGCAGGCGGCGAAGGACAGATAGGGGTTGCACGACGGGTCGGGCGTCCGGAACTCCAGGCGCTTTGCCTTGGGATTGTCGAAGTACATCGGGATGCGCACACAGGCGCTGCGGTTCCGCTTCGAATAGATCAGGTTGATGGGCGCCTCGTACCCGGGGACGAGGCGGCGATAGGAGTTGGTCGTCGGCGCGGCGAAGGCGAGGAGCGAGGGGGCATGCTTGAGTAGGCCCCCGATATACCAGCGGCACATGTCGCTGATCCCCGCGTAGCCGGCTTTGTCGTAGAAGAGCGGTGCGCCGTCCTTCCAGAGGCTCTGGTGGGTGTGCATGCCGGACCCGTTGTCCATGAAGAGCGGCTTGGGCATGAACGTCGCGACGAACCCGTTCTGGGCGCAGACGTTCTTGACGACGTACTTGTACATCATTACTTTGTCGGCCATGTTCACGAGCGTGTCGTAACGCATATCGATCTCGGTCTGACCGGCGGTGCCAACCTCGTGATGGTGAACCTCGACGTCGACGCCGGCCTCGATCAGCTTGAGGACGATCTGCGACCGAAGGTCCTGCAGCTTGTCGGTCGGCGGCACCGGGAAATACCCTTCCTTGTAGCGCGGGCGGTAGGCCTGGTTCGGCTCGGAGTTCTTGCCCGAGTTCCAGACGCCTTCGACCGAATCGATCTCGTACATGCCGGAGAACTGGTTCTGGTCGAAGCGCATGCTGTTGAAGATGTAGAACTCACATTCCGGGCCGAAGAAGCTGGTGTCTGCGATGCCGGTCGACAGCAGGAAGGCCTCCGCCTTCTTGCCGACATAGCGTGGATCGCGAGAGTAGGGCTCGCGGGTGATCGGGTCGATCACGTCGCAGTTGATGCTGAGCGTCGGCACACGCAGCACCGGGTCGACGATCGCCGTCGACGCGTCGGGGATCAGCAGCATATCGCTCTCATGGATGTGCTGGAACCCGCGGATGCTCGAGCCATCGAAGCCGATACCCTCGCTGAAGAGGTCCTTGTTCAGCTCCTGGACCGGGATCGAGAAGTGCTGCCAGGTCCCGATCAGGTCGATGAACTTGAGATCGACGATCTTCAGCCCCTGCTTGTGGGCCAGTTCGATGACGGCCTGAGCATCCGCCTTCGTTTCCTTCTTGGAGCGCACACCCTGATCGATCGCCATAGACAAATTCCCTCCGTTGAACGTAGTGATCCGACTTTCTCGATCCTAGGGGCGGCGGTCCTCCACGTCATCGGGCCGGAGAGACGAGTTGGAGAGTGGCTTTTTGTGCGCCGCGCCCAAGAGGCTAAGGAGTCGGGCTGGGTGACACCGACGGTGATTGGAGCAAGTTCGGGCTGATCCGGTCGACCGTCAGGGTATAGGCGCTCGACGGCTGGTCGATCGCCACCGACAGGACAAAGGCGCCCTTGGCGAAGCGCACAATCGACGTCGCGGCCGAAGCCTTGTCCTCGACCCACCCGTCCTTTGCGAGCGCCGTCTCGTAAAACGGGACGATGCCGCTCAGGTCCTGGGCGGTGAAGTCGTCGGAGATGCTCTCGGTGTCGGCGAGCCCGGGCTGCTCGTCGAGCAGCCTGGCGCCCGGCGGCCGAGGCAGCGATTGAATCACCGGCCGGGTCAGATGGACGTCCGCGCCGCTGATCACCGACGCGATCTGGGCGTTCTCGACCAGGCCAAAGACCGCCACCGCCGCGAGCACGGCCGCCCCCGCGGCACCACTGGCCAGGAGCAGGCCGCGGCGATCCAGTCTCTCTCGGTGCCGCCGCCAGGCAGCGCGAAGCAGCAACGCGACCGTCATCAGGGACAGCACCAGCACGGCGCCGCCCAACACCTCGAACCAGGCGCCAGGCATGTACGCAGCCAGCTCATCGATCGCCAGCAGTGCCGCGGCGATGGTCACCGCATAGGCCACCGAGGCAGCGGGCACGAGCAGTCGGTGATCGCTGCTCGCCACCGGGGCGAGCGGCTTAAGGGACCGGCTCGGATGCCGGTCTACCCGCCGGCGGCTTGCTCCCACTCCTGGTACAGCGCCCGCAGACGACGTGAGGCGTCCTCGTGCGCCTGGGCAAGCTCCGTCACGCGAGCGGCGTCGTCGTAGGTCTGATGGTCGGCGAGCTGTTCCTCGATGCGGCGCACCTCGGCTTCCAGCTCGTCGATGCGGTCCTCCACCCCGTCGACCGAGGGCTCGGCTTTCGCCGGCCGGCCGGACTTCGGCGGTCTGGCCGTGCGACCGGAGGGTGGCTCGGGTGCGATCACCGGCCGCGAGGCCCGCTGCCGGCGTCGTTCCAGATCGCTGTAGTTGCCGAGGTGCATGGTCACCACGCCGTCTCCAACGACCCACAGCCTGGTCGCGATGGCGTCGATGAAGTAGCGGTCGTGTGAGACGAAGACAATGGTGCCCTCGAAGTCCTGCAGTGCCTCCTCGAGCATCTCCTGGGCGGGAATGTCGAGGTGGTTGGTGGGCTCGTCGAGCAGCAGCAGGCCGGCGTCGTCGAGCATCAACTTGGCCAGCGCGACGCGGCTCTTCTCGCCGCCGCTCAGCGACCGAATCGTCTTGAAGGCGTCGTCGCCGTGGAAGAGCAAGCGACCGAGAAACGTCCGCAGCGTTTCCTCCGGCAGGCCGAACGCGTCCTGCAGCTCGGTCAGTACCGTCTTGTTTAGATCGAGATCGGCGAGGTGCTGGTCGTAGTAGCGCATGGCAACGCGCGGGCCCATCTTGACGCGCCCTGAAAGCGGGCGCAGCTCGCCGAGTAGCGCCTTCAGCAGGCTGGTCTTCCCCGATCCATTCGGGCCGACGATCGCAACCCGTTCGCCGGCGTTGATGGTAAAAGCCGGAATTTCGATCCCCCACCCGGACCCTCCCCCAGAGGGGGAGGGGTAGGAAAGCGTAAGACCGTCGCTCTGAAAGATGAGGTCGCTGGTAACGGAGGCCTTCAGCCGGATCCGGATTTGCTGATCGTCGGCCGGCGGCTCGACCCGGGCCAGCCGGTCGAGCCTGGTCTGCCGGCCGCGCGCCTCCCGGGCCCGCTGCCCGGCCTTGTAGCGGCGGATGAACTCCTCGGTTCGCTCGATGTACTCGCGCTGGGCCTCGTATTCCTTTTGCTGCAGAGCCCGGCGTTCGCGGCGCAACCGAACATACTGTCGGTAATTGCCCGGGTACCACTCACCTGACCCGGCCTGGAGCTCGAGGATGTCGTCGGCGGTGTGCTCGAGAAAGCGCCGGTCGTGGGAAACGATCAGCATGCCCGCCCGCGAAAGGCGGAGAAAATCCTCGAGCCACTCGATCGCTTCCAGGTCGAGGTGGTTCGTCGGTTCGTCGAGGAGCAACAGGTCGGCATCCTGAAGCAGCAGCCGGGCGAGCGCGAGGCGGCGTCGCTGCCCACCGCTCAGCGCACTGGGTGGCAGGGCCTGGTCGGATTCGGTCAGCCCGACGCCGTGCAGCACTTCGGCGACCCGGTTGTCGTAGGCGTAGCCGTCGAGCCGCTCGTACTCGTGCTGGACGTCACCATAGTCCTCGACCAGGGCCGCTTGTTCCGGCTCGCTCGCGCGCGCCATGGCGGCTTCCAGCCCTTCGAGGCGGCCACGCAGCCCGATGATGTCCGGCCGGCTGTGTAGCGCGTCGGCGTAGACACTCTCGTGTGGGCCGGCTTCGAGTTCCTGTGCCAGGTAGGCCGTCCGGGTCCGGGGCGCCAGGGTCAGCGACCCGGCCGCCGGGGTGACGTCGCCCGAGATCGCCTTCAGCAAACTCGACTTCCCGCTGCCGTTGGCGCCGACGATCCCAAGGCGCTGCCGCGGCTCGACCTGGAACGTCAGGTCGGTCAATACCTCGGTGGCGCCATACATCAGTTTGAGCCGGTCGACGCGAAGCAGTGGCATGTCACCGAAAGTCTACGGCTGAGTTGGCGGAGAAGGGCCCCGAAACCTCGTCGGATTTCGGGGAATAAACGGAGGACGGAATCGGTTTGCGATCGTGTATAGGATTTTCAGCGCCATGAAAAGAGGGCTCGTTGATGACAGGATTGCTCGCCCAGACCAACGCCTACATCCGTGACGCCGAACGGCAGCATCGCGACCTGAAAGCTCGCCAGGACCAGGTGCGCCGGCCGGTGCAGCTGATCGACCGGCTACTTCAGGAACTCGAGGAGATGAATCTCAAGGGGATGAAGCGGGTTCCGATGTCCTATGAGCCGCGCCTGGACGAGATCCTCGTCCTTGTCAGCCCGATCGGGTCGATGCCGCAGCTGGCCAACATCAAGGTCAAGGTGGGAATTCCGAAGCTGATGGACGCCCTCTTTGCGGTCGAGGAAGCGCTCTTCGCGGAGCGTCGCGGTCCTTCCCTCGAGCCTGACGGCGACACGTTCGACAGCGCCCTCTTTACCGCCGCGTAAGACTTTTCGCCTCACCGGCCAGGGCGTGGCAGTACCATAGCGCCGTGCCGAACGCGCTCGATCTCATGCTGCGCCTGCTCGTAGCGCTGGTCCTGGGGGCCATCGTGGGGCTGGAGCGGGAGCGGCAGGAGCGGGCGGCGGGGTTACGGACGGTGACCATGGTGTCGCTTGGATCGTGCCTCTTCACCATCGTCGGCGCCTATGGCTTCCCCAACACCGATCCATCACGGGTGGCCGCCCAGATCGTCACGGGCATCGGCTTCCTTGGAGCGGGAACGATCTTTCTTCGCAAGGACCTGGTGCGCGGGCTGACGACCGCCGCCACGATCTGGGCGGTGGCCGCGATCGGTATGGCGTCCGGCACGGCGCAATATTTCATCGCCGGCTTTACGACGCTCCTGATCCTGTCCGTACTGATGGTGTTGAAACCGATCGAAAAACGCTTCTTCAAGCGGCCAAACGAGGCGCAGGTCAGCCTGATCGTTCCGCGAGCCGAGGGTGAGATCGAGAAGGTGCGGGCGGCGCTGGCGGTGATCGGCGCATTTCCGATGTCGATCCGGATTCACGAGCTCAACGAAACCGACGACCGGGTGGAGATCGATGTCGGCCTGCCCCACAACCGAACGACCGCCGAGCTATTGCGCCAGCTTCGAACGATCGAAGGGGCGCGCCAGATCCTTATCTCCCGGGAGCTGATCGAGGACCGCGTTCGGGCCGGGAATTGATACAATAGCTGCCTAAGTAATGGGAGGTGGTGCCCATGGCATTAGTTGATTTAAGTGAGAGCGGCGGGTAACACCGCCGCTCTTTCTTTTTCTCGCGGGTTGCGGGGCGCCGCACATCCCTCAAACGAAAGCCGTGCTCAGGGCGACGGTTGGGGATCATAGATCACGTACACCTCGCGGCTGACGGCGGGATTGGACGTCCGCATCAGTTCCACCGCCACCCTAACGTGATCGCCGACCTGCAGCTTTGCTGATCCTGGTGACATATACGGGGCCCCGCACCGCTTGTCGCCACCCGAGGCCGGAGCCACGCAGATGGACGAGCCGGTGATGTCGACGTCCGTCACGGTACCCGAGAAAAAACCGGTGACCCGCAACGGATCGGTGGACGGCGACACTTTCGCGATCCACCACCAGCCCGCCCCGACCGCGACCGCAACCAGCACGATCACAGCCGAAATCCAGGGCCAGGGCAACCTCAAGAACCGGCGCCTCCGAAGACCGGCTTGCGCTTCTCGAGGAACGCCCGGATTGCCTCCTGGGCGTCGGGGGTCTTCGCGGCCGCGGCCTGGAGCTGAGACTCGAGCTCCAGCGTCTGTTCGAGGTCGAGGTCGAGCGCGCGTTCCATGCCCCGCTTGATCAACGCGTAGGTCTGGCGTGGTCCTTCGGCGAGGCGGCGGCCTCGCTCCTGAGCCGCCGCCATCAATTGCTCGGCGGGGACGACGGCCGCCACCAGGCCGAGGCCATGGGCATCGTCGGCGCTCAACGGTTCACCCGTGAGCGCCAACTCGGTGGCCTTGCTCAAGCCGAGCATTCGGGTCAGGAAGAACAAACTGCCCGCATCAGGCACCAGGCCGACGCGCACGAAGACGACGATCAGCTGGGCGCCGGCCGCCGCCAGCCGAAGGTCGCAGGCAAGCGCCAGGCTCAGGCCCGCACCGGCCGCCGTCCCATTGATGGCGGCGATTACGGGCTTTGGACAGGCACGGATGGCCCGGATCATGGGGGCGTAGTTCGCTCGAAGGTCAGCACCGAGATCGCTGTCACCCGCTTGGTAGCGTGCGCTGACGTCTTTGAGGTCGGCGCCTGCGCAGAACGCCCGGCCGGCGCCGGTAAGAATGACCGCACCGACGGCGGGATCGCGTCCCGCCGCCTCGACGGTGGCGCGCACCGTCCCGGTTGTCTCCGCATTGAGGGCATTGAGCGCCTCGGGTCGGTTGAGGGTCAGCGTCAACACAGCGCCATCGCGGGCGCTGAGGACGACTTCGCTCATCGCCCGGTGAAGCGACCGGGTCGCTTCTCGAGGAACGCCCGCATCCCTTCGCGTTTGTCCTCCGAGGCAAACAAGAGATAGAAGAGCTTGCGCTCGAACTCCAGGCCGGGCCCAAGGCCGACCTCCATGGCATGATTCACGGCTTCTTTTCCAAGGCGAACCGCGAGCGGCGGGCGTGCGGCGATCAGCGTCGCGAGGCGCCTGGCCTCCTCCAGATGGGCGCCCGCGGGAACGACCCGGTTGACCAGGCCCATCCGCTCGGCATCGACGGCGCGCACCGACTCGCCCGTCAGCACCGCCTCCATGGCCCGCACTTTTCCGGCGCTCCGCGCCCAGCGTTGGGTGCCGCCGGCCCCGGGAATGATCCCGATCTTGACCTCGGGCTGGCCGAACTGGGCCGTCTCCGAGGCAACGACGAGGTCACACATCAGGGCGAGCTCGCAACCGCCACCGAGCGCGTAGCCACTGACGGCGGCGATCACCGGCTTGCGGATCGCCCGAAAGCGCGCCCAGCGCGCGAAGTTGTCATCCTCGAGCACGTCGACCGCGCCGGCGTCGACCATCTGCGAGATATCGGCGCCCGCCGCGAACGCGCGCTCGTCGCCGGTGAGGATCATGCAGCGGATCGCGTCGTCGCGGTCGAAGGTCTCCAGCGCATCGACCAGCTCGGCGATCGTCTGATGGTTCAGCGCGTTGCGAACCTCCGGCCGGTGGATCGTGACGATGCCGA
>DATBYO010000084.1:0-20944 GCA_036513655.1 Candidatus Dormiibacterota bacterium
CGGATGATCCGCTGGACGTCTCTGTCATTACGGATGTACTCGGGGGCGCGGCCTCCCGGGATGACGACCGCGGCGTAGTCGGCGGGATTGACATCCTTGAAGGCGAGGTCGGCATCCCAGGTGTAACCAGGCTTCTCGGTATACGTGTCGTAGCCGGGCTCGAAATCATGGACGACGAAGCGAAGCTTCTTCTTGCTCAGCGCCGCGATCTGGACGTCGTATCCCTCCTCTTTCAGCCGCTGATAGGGATACATCACCTCCAGCGACTCCCCCGCATCACCGGTCAGGATCAGAATTTTTGGCGTTGACATAAGTCTCCTCCTCAACTCAGGGCGGCAGGATGCAACAACCTAACTTATACGCCCGGCGACCCAAATTGCACGAGTCTGGAACACGCTATGTTTGCATGACGGACGCAGGCACAACGGGTCCGCGGCAAAGACGCAGATCCAGGTTGGTCACTGTCGCCGCAGGGATCCTGGTGATGCTGCTCGCCCTGCTGCTCGGCTACGCGCTGTGGACGGTATATGACAACACCTTGACACCCGCCGCCTTGGATCAAGGCCCATCGATCAACCCGACGCCGTCAGCCGCGAATGCGCTCTCCCCAACTGCAGCTCGGGCGCTGAAAGCCTACGGGGGCGAGGTGGTCTGGAAAGACGCCGTCGCGGTGGAGAGCACCGTAACGGTCGGGGGCTTGCTGTTTCAACTCAAAGGGATCAACATCCCGCCGCACGCAAAGATCACCGTCGATGTTCAACGTCCCCACACCGTGATCGATCCGGTCGACGAATCCGGTGACACCGGAGTTCTCGATGGCTTCAGTGTGATGATCCTTTCGCCAAGCGGCAAGATCCTCGAGCAGCGGCCCGATGCCCGGGAGCATCTCCAGAACGCCAGCATCAGCACCAAATGGGATCGGTTGAATCTCGTGTACTTCCTTGGCTATGCCTTCTGGGGTTATTACTCTCTCCCCAACCAGCTGCTGCGAACGGATATCAAATGGACCGAGCTCAGCGATGGGGTGCTCCAGGCCGACTATGGAACGAACCTGCCGGTCCACAGCCGCATTCAGCGATTCTGGTTCGACAAGAAAACCGGGCTCCTCAGGCGCAATGACTACACCCCGGTGGCCGCCAGCCGCGATGCCAGAGCCGCCCACGTCATCTTCGAGCACGCGGTCTCCAATGGCATCCCGTATGCGTCAAAGCGCCGGGTAAAGATGTCCCTTGGTCAGTACGGGTGGGTTCTCCCGTTTCCCGATTTCATCACCATCGATGTCGAGCGGTGGCAATTGCGGACAAGCCCAAGCTAACTGAGGCGTTCGACGATCATCGCCATCCCCTGGCCGCCGCCCACACACATCGTTTCCAGGCCGATGGTCTTGTCCTCGGTGACGAGGCCGTTCAGCAGGGTGCAGAGGATGCGGGCCCCGGTCATACCGAAGGGATGGCCGAGGGCGATCGAGCCACCGTGTGGATTCAGCTTGTCGCTGAACGGGTCGATGCCCAGCTCCCGCGCGGAGGGGATGACCTGCGCGGCGAACGCCTCGTTGATCTCGACGATGTCGACGTCGTCGATCGACATTCTCGCCCGCTTCATCGCCTGCCGCGATGCCTCGATCGGTCCGAGGCCCATGATCTCCGGCTCCAGTGCCGAGACGCCGGTCGCCACGATCCTGGCGAGCGGCCGGATCCCGAGGTCCTTCGCTCTGCGGTCGGAGGTGATCACGACCGCCGCCGCGCCGTCGTTGAGCGGACAGGAATTGCCGGCGGTAACCCGCCCGTTTTCGCGAAACGCCGGCTTCAGGGTGGCCAGCACCTCCATGGTCGTGTTCGGGCGAGGCCCATCATCGCGGCTCAAGGTGCTGCCATCGGGTAGCGGCACCGGGATGATCTCGCGGTCGAAAAACCCGCCATCGCGCGACTGCACGGCGCGCGTCTGGCTCTTGACGGCGTAGCGATCCATCTCCTCACGCGTGATCTGTTTGAGGTCGGCGACGTTTTCCGCCGTCTCCCCCATCGCGATATAGATGTCGGGGTACTCCTCGGTGTTGCCCCGCTTCAGCCGCGGGTTTTGCGCATCCGGCTGGTCGGCAAATCCGTTGACGTATCGCGAGACGCATTCCACCCCGATGGAGAGGAAGGCGTCACCCTCCCCGGCCTTGATGGCATGGAAGGCCATGCGGCTGGTCTGCAACGACGAGGCACAGTAGCGGTTGACGGTTGTCCCTGGCACATCGAGACGCGTCAGGATGCTGACGACGCGGCCAAGGTTGAAGCCCTGCTCGCCTGCGGGCAGGCCACAGCCGCACATCAGGTCGTCGATCGTCGTCCGATCGAGCTGAGGCACTTTTTGCAGCACCTTGTTGGTGACGTGCGCGGCCAGATCATCGGGACGCACCTGGACCAGGGAGCCTTTGTTGGCTCGCCCAATCGGAGATCGACCGAAGGCAACGATTACCGCTTCGGGCATGGCGCCAGATCAGTCTATCGGTGTCAGAAACGCCTCTAACGCTTGCATCGCACTGAAGCGCGGCTCGCGTGGGCCGGCGGTCGGCTATGCCCGGTCAAGGTTCGTACGTCGCGACGCCAGCGCAGGCGGCACGGTAATCGGGCAGCACCCCATTCCAACCGGCCTGGTTGGCGTCACGCCAGCCTGGCCCGCGGGCGCCGAGCCGCTCCCAGCCCCGATGTTCGATCTCGACCCGGGTGTGGGCTTCGCCTCGACCATCGAACCGGATCTCGACTTCGGTGGCGTCGGCGCGATCCGTCCGGATGTACCACAGGTAGCAGAGCCGGCGAGGCGGCTCCCATACCGTGATCTGACCCCATTCGACTTCGCGGCCGGCCGGAGTCCGCTCGAAGATCCGGCCACCCGGACGCGCTTCGAAAACGACCTCGAGCCCCGGTTCGGCGGTCACGGTATGCGAACGCGGCCACCAGCTCGATGTCCGCCGGGTCCAGAGATCGAACGCATGCTCTGGCGGGCAGGCGACATCGAACGCCATCCGCAAGGGCTCGATCACGGTTTGGTCCCTGGCGGAGGCGTATTGTCGGCCAGCAGCTTGAAGCGCCGGGCGGCGTCGCCCCAGACCTCCATCAGGTAGGCCTGCACCGCCTCGACACCGCGTGCCTGCAGCTGGTAGATCCGCCGCGTCCCGAGCGCGCGGTCCTGCACCAGGCCGGCTTGCTTGAGCAGCCGGAGATGGCGGGAGACGGCCGGCCGGCTGATCGGCAGGGCATCGGCGATCTCGCGTACCGTCCGGCTGCCACTTCGCAACAATTCGACGATGGCGCGGCGGTTGGAATCGCCGAGGGCATCGAACGGGTCGCCCTTCAGGGGCGCGACTGGCATCCGGCGTAAGCGTAACAAAAATGCTACGGTTATCAGCACCCGGGCGACATCATTCGACGGAGGGAGGACGACGTGAAATTCTACGAAGCGAGCACGACAATAGCGGCCAACCCGGAGGCCATCTGGGCAATCCTGACCGACGCGCCCAACTACTCGCGATGGGACTCCGGCGTCGATCGAGTTGAGGGTCGAATCGCCCCCGGTGAAACCATCAAGGTTTATGTCAAGGTCAATCCCGGGCGTGCCTTCCCGGTAAAGGTCGTCGAATTCCGGCCGGGGCAGCGAATGGTCTGGTCGGGTGGCATGCCCCTTGGGCTCTTCAAGGGAGTGCGCACCTACACCCTCTCCCCCGGCGGAAATGGAACGACGAAATTCAACATGCGCGAGGAGTACACCGGCCCGATGCTTCCGATGATCTGGCGCTCAATGCCAGACCTCGGACCGTCCTTCACCCAGTTCGCGAATGGTCTCAAGCAGCGGGCGGAGGCCGGAAAGAGCTAACCCGCGACGCGTTGAGCCACGACGACGCCGACCGCCCGGACACCAATGGCGACGACCCCCAGGGCGATCAGACCGACGGCAACCACGCCGGCCGAGACCAGCCCGACCGCCACGACGCCGAGAGCAATGAGTCCGAGCGCGACCGGTCCCACCGCGATGACGCCGACGGCAACGATGCCGACCGCCACCACCCCTACCGCGGTGTCACCGATCGCGATCAGCCCGCGTGCCCGCGCCGGCCGGTAGGGGCTGCCCTCTCGACCGCCAAAGGCGACGTGCACCAACGGAATCCCTCGCCAGCTCTGCGTCGATCGATAGTCGTAACCCGGCATCTTTTGCTCCCTTGCCCCTTTCGGCTGCACCGACCATAGGTCCAATTCCCGGCGGCCGCCATTCATCGGGGTCAGGTCTTTGCGGTGACGCGTGTCGTGGGAGCCGTTTCGCTGGCGGGCCGGGCGAGGCGAAGCGCCAGCACGGGGCAGGCATCGACCGCTCGCCTGGCGTGCTCCATCAGGTGCGCCGGTACGGCAACGGCTTTGAAAATCGGGTAACCCCAATCGTCGAGGCCGATCAGCTCCGGGAGTAGCTCCGCGCAAAGCCCGTGGCCATCGCAACGGATCCGGTCGATGCGCAACGTCTCGCCCATCAGGCCACCGCCACTCTCGCCGGCTCGGCGATGGTGAGACAGCGCCGGCGCTGGTGCGCGGCAAAATCGTCGGCGAAAACCGTCAGCGCGCTCTGCAGCAGGCCCACCGCCCCATCCGGGTGCCGGCAACCTCCTCGCCCGGCCAGCTGGCCGCTCCAGCGAATCAGCCGCTCGAGATCATCCGCCTGTGGCGTCTTCCCAGCCAGCCGCCGGTTTGCCGCGGCGATCGCGCCCAACCCGAAGAGGCAGGGGCCGCATTGCCGGGCGCTCTGCGACGCCAGGTAGGCCATGATCCGGGCAGTCGCCTCCACTCCGCAGGTGCGCGCGGCGAGGAAGTGGACGACTCCACATCCGAAGGCCAGGCCCTGGGCGCGCATCGTGTGAGGCTCGAGTGGCATCCGCCATTGCTCGTCGGCGAGCGCCCAGCCACCAAAATATCCACCGAGGAGAACCGCCTCGACGTCGCCTCGTAGTCCGCCGGCTGCAGCCGCGACATCGGCCAGCGACGATCCGAGCTCGATCTCCTGGACTCCCGCGTGGCTGACGGCGCCAGACACAGTGATCAGCCCCATCCCGTGGGCCTGGCCCCGGCCGAGGCTTCGGTACCAGGCATGGCCGCGACGAGCGATCAGCGCGGCCAGGGCAAGGCTCTCGACGTTCTGAACCAGTGTCGGACGCCCGCGAACCCCGCGTTCAAAGGGCCGGGGCGGCGTCGTGGTCGGCCGGGCGTCGCCCGAGTCCACGAAGTGCACCGCGGCCGATTCCTCGCCAGTAACGTAGCCGGCCGGTGCCTGCACGATGCGAGCGCGTCCCCGAACGTCCGCCGGGCGCTCAGCCAGGGCTCCGCGCAAGGCGGCTTCGGCCGCGCGGTGTTCCGTACCGACATAAAAGATGATGTCGTCAGCACCAACCGCGCGAGCGGCGAGCAACGCTCCGTCGATCACGAGGTGGGGCCGGCCCGCCATCAGCGATCGGTCCTTGAGACTCAGGGGCTCTCCCTCGGCTCCGTTCGCCAATACCACCGCGCCGCCCGATGAGCGCTCGGCGACCGATCGCCACTTGCGGCCGACCGGGAATCCGGCGCCGCCCCGCCCCAGGAGCCCGCTCGCCTCGAGCTCCGCGATCAACTGGTCGGCCGGCATCCCCGGCAACGGCCCGAGGCGTTGCCGATGGGTGGCGAGGCCCTCGGCGTCCGGCCCGAGCGTGATCAGCTCCATTTCTGCGCCCGCGGTGAGGCGGTCGGGATCTGCCGCCACGCCGTAGGTGCCACGCGGCCCACCCTCCAGGCGACGGCAGCGACGACGCCCCCGATGCACAGCGCCTCGATCGCCAGCATCCAGGCGAACCATGGGTCGGTTCCGGTCCCAATGCCGTGAATCACGGCGACCGGCCACATCGCGTAGGAAAGCCAGTGAACGGTGCGCCACGCGCGATGGCCGAAGATCGGGCGAAGCAGGCTGGTGAGCACGATCGCGAGCAGCAGATAGATGGCAACCACGCCGAGTCCAAGCCAGAACCGGCGGTACGACGAAGAAAACGGGACAAGGGCCGCGTTCCAGCCGAGCGCCGTGAACGGATCGACGACGGCCGTTACGACGTGCAGCGACAGAAAGATCAGGGTCGCCAGCGCCAGGTTCCGGTGGAAGCCGGTGGTGAGGAAGCGCGGCCACGAGGCTGTCTGCCAGCGCATCGCGGAGACGATCCCCAGCAGCACCACTCCAGTGAGCAGGATCAGGCTGACGATGCCGGCGCCGCGGGTCGCGTACCAGAGGATGGTGTCGTTCACGCCGCAACTCCCGCCGGGTCCGGAAACCGACCGATGTAGTGGATCGTTCCGTCGTTCTCAACCAGCCGGGCGGCCAGCCGGCAGCTCGTCAACCAGTCGATGGCCGACGCTCCTCGCACGATCGCCGCCGTCGAGGCGATGTTGGCGTCGAGACAGGTCGCGGCAACGACCGTGACAGTCCGAAAAGGGCCCGTCGTCGGCAGACTCGTCGCTGGGTCGATGATGTGGTGCAGCATCGCGCCGCCGCGGGACCACCGGCGCACGGTGGTGCTCGACGTGGCGACGCCGCCAGCCGGCAGGCAGATGACCTCGCCCTCCCCATCAGGTTTGGCGCGACTGTCTTCCGCGACCAGGATGCGCCAGCCTCCATCGGGCGGCTTGCCGGCGGTGGCGATATCGCCACCCAGGCTGACCAGCACGCCGCCGGTGCCAGCGGCGGCAAGGGCGGCGGCTGCCGCGAGGTCCGCGGCCAACGCCTTTCCGGTCGAGCCCAAATCCAGCTCAACGCCCGGAGGCAGCTGGACGATCCGCGACCGCCGGTCAAAGTGAATCGCCCGCCAGCCCGGAACGCGCCAGGCGCGGAGCGTCACCGGTCCACGATCGGCGGCAATCTGAGCGAAATCGTCGTCGTAGCCCGCCAGCCGGATCGCGTGGCCGATGGTGGGATCGACCGCCCCATCACTCAGTCGCGCCGCCCGCAGAGCCGCGTCGATGGCGGTTGCCAGCAGCGGGCTCACACGAACGGCGCGGCCACCGCCGGCGTTCAGCCGGCTCAACTCACTGTCGTCGCGGAACCGGCTGTAGACGGCGTCGACGTCCTCGACGACATCGCGTACGGCCGTCGTCGCGCGGTCAAGCCCATCGCCATCGGTGGCGAGGACATGCACCGAGGTGCCCAATGCGTTCCAGCTCTTCAGCGCAATCGCCATCACGAACCGCCGCTGGTCACGGTGCCGCTGCCGCTGGTGCCCGTGCTGGGAGCCGCGGTCGCCGCTGGCGTGCTGGTCGTCGACTGGCTCGAGGCGGTCGAAGACGTGGAGGCGGAGCTGGTCGCGGTGCTGTTCAGCGCCGTGGTCGAGGGTGTCGATGATGCCTTCCCGGCGTAAGAGGCGGCGGCGGCGTAGCTGACCCCCACCAAGGCGACCAGCGCCCCAGCGGTCGCGCCGAAGGTCAGTCGCCGCAGGCGGGTCAGCCCCCGGTCTCGTTGGGTCGGTGTTAAAGAGTTCATAGGCCCATGGTGCGCGGCGGCACCTTGCAAAACCGTGACGCCCGGTCCCTTCTTTTTTCCCTCCCCCTCTGCGGGAGGGCAGGGTGGGGGCGCTAGGCGTCGAGCCGCGCCAGCGGGGGCGGCGTCTCGGACGAAGCCGCCCGCGTGGCCGACGGCCGAGCCAGGAGCCGGGGCCAGCTCACCGCCATGCTGGCGCCGCCCGCGGCCGACGCGCCAACCTCCCAGCGCCCGTTGGTGGCGCGGACCACGGCGTCGGCGATGGCCAACCCGAGCCCGGCGCCGCCGGGCTGGTCCGTGGCTCTCCGGAACCGATCGAAAATCTGACCGCGTTGATCGGCGGGAATCCCCGGTCCCGAGTCATCGACGACCAGCTTGATGCGGTTGCCTTCAACGGCGACTCTTACGTCGATCGCGCCCTGCTCCGGCGTGTATTTGCATGCGTTGTCCAGCAAGACGCCGACCAGGTGATCCAGCCACTCCGGTGCCGCGGCAATCACGTGGGAGTCGCCGGTCACCCGGATATTCAACCGCTGGCGGCGAGCTTCGGCGACCGCGGCAAACCGGTCCACGGCCTGCTGGGCCATGACGCCGACGTCGACCGGCTCAGCCTTGCCCGAGCGCGGCATGGCCTCGAAGCGGGCGAGCCAGAGCAGATCGTCGACGAGGTGGCGCATCCGTTGGCTCTCTTCGTTGACCCGGGTGAACGCTCGTTGATACCAGTCGGTATCGCGGTCGTGCGCGAGGGCCAGCGACGTCTGCGCCTGGATAACCGCCAGCGGGGTGCGCAATTCATGCGACGCGTTGGCAGTGAAATCCATCTGCCGCTGGCGGGCTCGCTCGATGGGCGATGCCACCCGGCGGCCGATGGCCAGTGCGCCGAGAAAAACGATAACCAGGAGTACCGGTCCAATCAGAAGTTCCGCCTGAATCAGGTTGGACCGAGCCTGGTAGACACTGTTCATCGATTGGCCGACGACCGTCCAGTCGTCCGAGGTCAACCCGCCCATCACGCGCAAGTCCGTTCCCGACACCGTGATCGTTTGCGGCGACTGGATCCGGTTGTAGGGCGCGGGGAGGTTGATGTTGGCGGCTTCGGTGCTGCTGTCGGCGTAATTCCCGTCAGGGTGAAAGGTCCACCAGAGGACGGGGGCGTCGAACCGCGGTGCTCCGGGCGGCCCCTGGTAACCACGAGTAGGGCCGCCTCGCGCCTTCGCCATCGACGTCAGCCATGAGGAAAGAGTGGTGTCGACGTTGGAGGTCAGGTTGTGGGTCACGATCAGCACCACGGCGACGGCGATGAGGACGTAGAGCCCGGCAACGATGCCGGTCGCCGCCAGCGCGACCCGCTGGGCGCCGGTCCGAACAAGATCGACTCGAGCTGTACTCAACGTCCTTTCACCCGTGTGCAGTCTCGCAGGTGATTCCTTTCGATTTGATGACACCATACAAGGGCAGGGGCCGGGATCACCCCGGCCCCATTTGGCTCTCAAGCGCTCGTTAGGGAACGGTCGGGAACTGGCCCGCGTTCTCCTGCGCCTCGCGCGCCGCGCTCTCGCCGGCCTCGTGCGTCGCGTTCTCGTTCGGAACGAACGTGCCCGAGCCGGGCGTCGCGGCCGTGGTGGCGGCGATCGACGTCGTGCTGGCCGTGCTGGCGGTGCTGGCGGCGCTGGCGCCCAGTGGCCCAGCGATCGTAGCGCCGATGACACCGCCGGTCAGCAGTGAGCCTGCTACGGCGGCGCCGACGATGATCCTTCTGATCTGGTTCATGTTTTCACCTCCTTCTGACTTCGCAATGGAGCCAGCATGAAGGCGCGTGCCTTTCGAAACCATGACAAATGCTGGGGAACTTTTTCTTGGTCTAGATGACTGCTAGGCTGGAAGTGATGGCCGTCGACGTCGTGCCCCGCCAGCTGACGGATTTTCTCCGGAGCCTTCGGGCGGTCCGAGAATTCGAGCGCAAGCCGGTGCCGGAGGATGTGGTGCGGGACGTTCTGGAGGTGGCGCGCTGGTCGGGCAGCGCCAGCAATCGACAGTTCGCACAGATAATTGTCATCCGGCAGCGACCGACGCTCGAGGCTCTCGCCACGCTGCCGGGTTACGTTGGGCATCTCCGTGGTGCGGCGCTCGCGATGCTGCTCGTGATGCCCGGCGAGTGGCCGGAGGGCGAGACCTTCGATGAAGGCCGCCTGGCGGAGCGCATCATGCTCGCCGCCTGGGCACACGGCGTTGGATCGTCGATCGGTTGGCTCTCTCCGGAAGGACGCGACAAGGTGAAGCAACTGCTCAGCGTGCCGGGCAAGCAGATCATCCGTACGGCGATATCGCTGGGTTATCCCGCCCACGCGCCGCGGCGCGGCCAACGCAAGCCGGTCAACGAACTCGTCCACGAGGAGCGCTTCCGGCCGTCCTGAGACGGGTTCCGTCGGGTGCAGCCATGACGACCGCGATCGAGACCAGCGGCCTCAGCAAGGACTACGGCAGGGGTCGTGGGCTCTTTGACCTCAACCTCCAGGTCGAGGAGGGCGAGGTCCTCGGATATCTTGGCCCGAACGGCGCGGGAAAGACGACGACCATCCGTCTCTTGATGGGGCTGATCCACCCGACCGCGGGATCGGCGCGAATCTTCGGACTCGACTGCCAGCGCCAGGCCGTTGCGGTCAAGCGGCATGTCGGCTATGTGCCCGGCGAGCTGCCGCAGTTCGGCGGCCTTCGCGCAAGCGAGGTCGTCGCCTATGTCGCGGGCCTGCGGGGCGGCGTCGATGAGAAGGTCGTGGCGCAGATTTGCCAGCGTTTCAACCTTGATCTCGCGCAGCGCTTCCGCGAGTATTCCCGGGGTAACAAGCAGAAGCTCGCCATCGTCCTCGGTTTCATGCACCGTCCGCGGGTGCTCATTCTCGACGAGCCGACCGGCGGGCTCGACCCGCTCAACCAGCAGGAGTTCTACGACATGTGCCGAGAATCGAAAGCACAGGGCGCAACGATCTTTCTCTCTTCCCACATCCTGTCTGAGGTCGAGCACATCAGCGACCGGGTCGGCATCATCCGCGGCGGGCGGTTGGCGAGGACGGCCAGGCTCGAGGATTTGCACGAGATTCGGTACCGCCAGGTCGAGATCGAATTTGCCGGAGACGTTCCACTGGAGGCGATCCGCGCCGCGACCGGAGTCGATCATGTCGAGGCGGACAACCATCGAGTCCGGTGCGTAGTCCGCGGCAGCTTCGAGTCCCTGATGAACGCCCTGGCTGGGGCCCGGGTGGTCAACCTCACCAGCCATGAGCCGAGCCTGGAGGAAGTCTTCCTCACCTTTTATCGGGGCGATACCGACTTAACCGCAGAGGAGACCGGGCCCCCCACGCGCGAGGCGTGACGTGTTCCGCCTGACCTGGCGCCTGCAGCGCAACGGGCTCATTGGCATGAGCGCGTTCGGCATCTTCTATGGGATCCTGCAGGCTTCGGCCTACAACTCGGCCGCCGGCACGACCGCGGCCGCCCGACGTGCATTCGGGCAGCAAATGGAAACCTTCGGCCAGCAATTCAGCCTCCTGCTACCACTCCCCCACGGTATCGACACGGTCGCGGGCTTCATCCAGTGGCGGGTCTACGGCGCGCTACCTCTCCTCTTCGGCTTCTGGGCACTGATGTCGGCGGCGGGGGCGACCCGGGGAGATGAGGAGCGTGGGTTCCTCGAGGTATGGTTCGCCGCCGGGGTCAGCCAGTCCCGATACGTTGGGACACGGTTCCTGGTGTTCGCCACCTCGGCGGCGATCGCTGTAGCCCTGACGTCCGGCGCGATCGACCTCGGAGCATTGGGCAGCGGCGCTACCCTGCCGCTCAGCGCCCTGATCGAAGTCTCCCTCGACCTCTTTGCCGTCACCTTGACGGTCTACGCACTCACCACGGTTGTGGCGCAGCTGGCCACCAGCCGCGGCGGCGCCGCCGGGCTCGCCGGATTGGTCGTCGGGGTCATGTTCTTCGTCAACGGGTTGAGCCGGTCGATTGGCAGCCTCAAGCCGGTGGCGCAAGCGATCTCGCCGTTCTACTACTACGACCGCAGCATGCCGCTGTCGCCCGGCGGGCGCTTCGACGCGGCGGCGACCATCGCCCTCGCGGTCGTGGCCCTCCTCCTCACCGCACTCGCGACCTGGTTGATCACGATCCGCGACCTCGGCACCGCGGTCATCACGCTCCCACATCGCGAACGGCCGGCCACCAACCGGCCATCAGCAAATCCTCTGCTGCGGATGCCGGTCATGGCGCTGGTCTACGAGCAGCGGCTGGGCACCGTGGCGTGGGCGCTTGGATCGGCCGTGTTCGCCGCGTACCTGGCATCGGCCGGACGCGAGCTCGTCGACCTCGTGCAATCGTCCACGGGTTTTCGCGCCTACCTGACGATCGTCGGCCACGGCAATCCCTATGTCGCGCTGACCGGGTATTTCTGGTTTGGCATCTTCCAGGCCCTTCTGGCCGTGTTCGCGATCACCCAGGTGGCGCGCTGGTCGTCAGATGACAACGAGGGGCGCCTCGAGATGGTCCTCAGCGCACCGGTTTCCCGGACCCGCGTCGTGGTCGAACGAGCCATGGCACTGCTCCTTCGTCTTGGCGCGGTGATTGCCGTGAGCTCGGCGGCGTTTTACCTGGGTGCGGCCGCCGCGAACATTGTGGTCGATCCAGGCCACCTGACCCTGGCGTCCGTTCTGCTGATTCCCTTCGCGCTCAGCTTCGCCGCAATCGGCGCGATTCTGGCCGGCCGTGCGCCGCGCGCCGCCGTCGCGGTCCTCACATCACTGGCCTTTGTCAGCTTCCTGATCACCCAACTCGGGCCGCTCCTGCGCTGGCCGGATTGGGCCCTCAAGCTATCCGTATTTTCCCTCTACGGGATGCCGCTCATGGGCGGCGTCGATTGGACCGGGCTGTGGATCATGTCGGCGATCACCGTCGGTGGCTTCGTCGTGGGGGTGCTGCTGATGCAACGCCGCGACGTCGGCCGATAATGTCCCTGAGCCATGGCAGAAGAAACGCTGACCATCACGGACAATCGAACCGGCCGTCGCTATGAAGTCCCGATTCGGGACGGAGCGATCGCCGCCCCCGACTTGCAGAAGATCACCGCCGACGGCGCCGGCTCCGGCCTGCTGAGCTACGATCCCGCGTTCCTCAACACCGCCAGCTGTCGAAGTGCGATCACCTTCATCGATGGCGAGCGCGGCATCCTCCGCTACCGTGGCTACCCGGTCGAAGAGCTGGCCGAGCGGAGCACGTTTCTCGAAGTCGCCTACCTGCTGATCCACGGCGAGTTGCCGGATCCCAATCAGCACCGGGAGTGGGTCGATTCGATCACCCACCACACGCTGCTGCACGAGAACATCAAGAAGCTGATCGACGGTTTCCATCACGATGCCCACCCGATGGGCATCCTGGTCGGCACCGTCGGCGCTCTCTCGACGTTCTATCCGGACGCCAAGGACATCTTCAACCCGGAGAGCCGGCGGCTGCAAATCCTGCGCCTGATCGCGAAGATGCCGACGCTGGCGGCGTTCGCCGCCCGCCACGCAGTCGGGAAGCCGTACGTCTACCCGGACAACGACCTTTCCTACGCGGGCAACTTCCTGAACATGATGTGGAAGGCCACCGAGCTCAAGTACGAACCCAACCCGGTGCTGGAGCGGGCGCTCGACATCCTCCTGATCCTCCACGCCGACCATGAACAGAACTGTTCCACCAACGTGATGCGGGCGGTGGGCAGCTCGCACGCCGACCCCTTCTCGGCCACCGCGGCGGCGGCGGCCGCGCTCTATGGCCCGCTACACGGCGGCGCCAACGAGCAGGTCCTCCGGATGTTGAAGGAGATTGGCTCGGTCAGTCGAGTACCGGAGTATGTCCAGCGAGTGCGCTCCGGCCAGCTGCGACTGATGGGATTTGGCCATCGTATCTACAAGAACTTCGACCCGCGGGCGGAGATCATCAAAAAGGTTGCCGACGACGTCCTGGCGGTCACCGGCCGAAGCCCGCTGCTGGACATCGCGCTCGAGTTGGAGCGGGTGGCGCTGGCGGACGACTACTTCGTCAAGCACCGGCTCTACCCCAACGTCGACTTCTACTCGGGCATCATCTACGCGGCTATCGGCTTTCCGGTCGAGATGTTCCCGGTACTGTTCGCCATTGGGCGCACGCCGGGCTGGCTGGCACAATGGCAGGAAGGCCTCCTCGATCCGGAGCAGAAGATCGCCCGACCGCGACAGGTTTACACCGGACCGGCCGAACGGCACCTGCCGGAGGTTCGCGCCCCCACCCTGACCCTCCCCCAGAGGGGGAGGGAATCGTTTCCTGAGCCTCCCCTAGAGGGGAGGGAGCAATCACGGAAGTAGCCGGAACCAGCGGAGACTGAACAGCCCGCCGACCACCAGGATGATGGTGCCGAGCGCGAGGAAAGGCACCGTGAGGTCAAGCTTCGTCGTGACCCAGCCGATCCGCGATCCGAGATCGCTGTAGATCTTGCTGAGCTGCGCCTCATCGGCGGCGTAATAGTAGTGGCCACCGGTGGCGCTGCTGATCTGTTGCAGGACTTGCTCGTCGACGCCGTCGACGATCCGCCCTTGCACCATGGTTGTTTGGTTGCGCTGTCCGATGCCGACGGTCTGGACCGGGATCTTGGCTTGCGCCGCGTTGCTGGCGGCGGTCACCGGATCGATGCCAGTGTTCGACGTGCCGTCGGTCAGCAAGACGACCATCGCATAGTTCTGGGACTTCGCGCCGTTCGGGTCGGCGATGTTGGCAAGTTGGGCGACCGCGACCTGGATCGCGGAACCGATGGCGGTTCCACCGCCTGGCGCGAGCGTGCCGAGGGCGTCTTTCACCGAGCCTTTGTCCGCGGTCAGTGGCGCGATGACCTGGGCTTGCGAGTTGAAGATGACGAGGCCGACCTGGGCGTTGCTCGGCAGCTTGTCGATCAGCGTCCGGCCCGCCGCAATCGCCGCCTCGATCCGGGTGGGTTGTACATCGGTCGCCGCCATGGATCCGGAGACATCGACGGCCAGCATCACACTGGTCTGACCCTTCGGAATCCTGAGCGTCGCCTGCGGGCGGGCCATCGAGAAGAGCAAGCCCGCGAGGCCGGCGACGAACAGGATCGCGGGGATATGGCGCCGGAAGCCGGGCCCTTTGCCCATCACCTGGTTGAGCAGCGCGAGGTTGGTGAAGCGCACCGCGTAGGCGCGGCGGCGCTGCTGGCTCGTGATATAGAAGCCGACCAGCAGCGGGATCGCCAGTAGACCGAGGAGCAACCAGGGTGACTGGAAGCTCATGCGGTCGCCCGCGCCACCCGATGGCCGCGCTGCGCCTCCCGTTGCTTGATGAACCTGACCAGTTGCGGAATGAGCTCGGCGGAGGTGCTGAGCTCGGCAACGGCCGCCCGAGCCCGCACCAGATCGGCCCGGATCGTCGCTCGCTGCTCTTCGGCCGCGTCCTGGAAGCGCGCCCGCAGATGCGCACTGCGGGTATCGACCAGGATCTGTGTTCCGTTCTCCGGGTCCTCGAAGGTGACGACGCCGACGTCCGGGATCTCGCCCTCTCTCGGATCGGTTATCCAGACGGCGATGACCTCATGCCGGATCGCCAGCGAGCTCAGCGGTTGCTGCCAGCCACCCGGCGTCATGAAATCGCTGATGATGACCATCATGGAGGGACGCCGGATCAGCCGGCCCGCCTCCTTTAGAGCCCGACCGAGGTCGGTCGAACCCCCACCCTGCCCTCCCCCAGAGGGGGAGGGAAATTGTGAATCTTGTCTTCCCCCAGAGGGGGAGGGAAATTGTGAGTTTTGTCTTCCCCCGGCGGGGGAGGAAAACTGTTGACCGTCGGCCGTGCGCTCGATCCGGGCAATCAGTTGCAGGAGCGCGGTGCGCCCCGCCGATGGCGGGATGATCGAGCGAACGCGGTCGTCGAAGAGTAGCGCGCCCACCCGGTTTCCGCGCCCGATCAGCAGTTGCCCCACGACCGCCGAGAATTCGAGGGCCAGCTGCCGTTTGAGGCAACGTGCCGTCCCCCAGTCGAGCGAGCGCGTGATGTCGATCAGCAGCCAGGCGTCGAGGCCGCGGTCGGGAAGGGACTCCCGGACATAGGGCCGGTCGGAACGGGCGGTGATGTTCCATTCGATGGTGCGCGGGTCGTCGCCGGCCTGATACTCGCGCACGTCGCTGTATTCGAGACCGGCGCCGCGCAAGCTCGAGCGCTCGTCGCCACCGGGATGGAACCCGAGGCGTCGGAGCACCGGCCAGCGCGAGCGGCGCAGCAACTGGTCGACCGCGATGCCACCGGCTACGACGTCAGGAGGCAACCCGATCTCCAAGGTCGATCCGTGGCGGCGGGAACCGCTCGAGCACGCGCTTGACGATCGTCTCGGCGTTGACACCGGCCGCGATCCCCTCGTAGGTGAGGACGAGCCGGTGCCGGATCACCTCGGGGGCAACTTCGCTGAGGTCGTGCGGGAGCACGTAGGAACGCCCGCGCATGAAGGCCAACGCCCGGCCGGCGGCCACCAGGTTGATCGACGCTCGGGGGCTTGCCCCGTAGGCGATGGCAGGCGCCAGGTCTTCGAGGCCCTTGACCTTACCCGGGCGGCTGGCATAGGCGAGCGTGGCGGCGTAGGTTCGGATCGCCGGGTCGACGTAGATCTCGGCGACCGCCTTCTGCATTTCCTTGAGCTGCTCGAGGGTCACCACCCGGCGAAGCTCGATCTCCGGCCCGGTGATCCGCTCGACGACGACGACCTCCTCCTGGAAGGACGGGTAATCGACCAGCACCTTCAGCATGAAGCGGTCGAGCTGGGCTTCCGGGAGCGGGTAGGTGCCGTCCGTCTCGATCGGGTTCTCGGTCGCCAGCACGACAAAGGGGTCCGGAAGCGGATGCGTGTCTTTGCCGATCGTGACCTGGCGTTCCTGCATAGCCTCGAGCAGCGCCGACTGAACCTTGGCGGGGGCGCGGTTGATCTCGTCGGCCAGCAGCAGGTTGCAGAAGACCGGGCCCAGCTCGGTGGTGAATTCGCCCCGTCCGGGGTTGTAGATGCGGGTGCCGATCAGATCGGCGGGAACGAGGTCGGGGGTGAACTGGATCCGGCCGGCCAGGCCACCGATCACCTGAGCAAAGGCCTTGACGGTCACGGTCTTCGCCAGGCCGGGCACGCCTTCCAGGAGGACGTGCCCTCCCGAAAGCAGCGCGATCAGCAGCCGCTCCAGGAGCCGATCCTGGCCGACGATCAGGCGCTTGACTTCGAACAGGATTTGCTCGATCGGTGCCGGAACGCGGGCGGCCAGGTCGCGTGCCGTTTCCGTGGGGCTCGCGGCTTCCGAGCGAGCGATCTGCGGGCGGTTGATCATTGGACCCTCCTGTGTAAAAACGTCCCACCATTGAAGCCGGGACGAATGAAGCTTTTCTGTGGGCGTGATAAGGAGAACCTAAGACTGTTGATGATTCGGAAAATGACCGGCGTCAACGTCTGCGGTAGGGTAGCGCGGTGGGAATGATGCCTCCGAGCCACGGGGGCCCGTCGTCGTTCTGGATGTGGGGCCGGGGCCGCTCCCGAAATGCCGAGACCGGTCCGGCCAACAGCGGCCTGACCGGCGACCCCGTGATCGAGGAGCCGCAAGAGCCGCAGGGGCCAAAGGACCTGCGTGGCCGCTGGCGCAACCTGAAGCAAGCGGTTGCCGGCACCACGGCGGCGCTCCCCCGGGTCATCCGCCTGGTCTGGGACGCGAGCCCGGGGGTGACGGCCGGTCTCTTCGCGGCCACGGTGGTCGCCGGCGTCATCCCGGCGGTGTCCGCGTATACCTCGAAGCTGCTCGTCAACGCCGTGGTCTCCGGCATCCTGGTCCGCCGCACCGCGACGGTTCCCGACATCGTGCGGCTCGACTTCGGCCTCTGGCATCCGGCGTTCTCCACCCTCAACGCCATCATCGTCCTCGCCGTCCTCCAGTTGCTGATCTTCGCTTTGATCGCGTTTCTCAGCACGATGCGGAACATCACCCAGCAGCTGCTCCAGAACGCCGTCTCGATGCGGATTCAGCTGATGGTGATGGAGAAAGCGGCCTCACTCGACCTGGCTTTCTACGAGGATCCTGCCTCCTATGATCTCCTGCGACGGGCGCAGACCGATTCCATTAACCGTCCGGTCCTGATGATTTCGACCGCGTTCGGCCTGGTCCAGACCGCGCTGACCTTCGTGACGATGATCGCCTTGCTCGTCGTGGTCAGCCCCCTGCTCGCGTTGCTGGCACTCCTCTCCCCCATCCCGGCCTTCATCGCCGATACGCGATACGGGTGGCGCGGCTACAACATCGCGCGCTGGGGCTCGCGGTTGCTCCGGCGCATGAACTACCTGGTGACGCTGCTCACCACCGACAGCTACGCGAAGGAGGTCAAGCTCTTCGGGCTGGGTCGCTACTTCATCAACCGCTATCGACTGATCGGTGAAGCTTATTACGGGAGCCAGCGCCGGCAAGTCGTGCGCCGCTACCTGACCGGCTTCCTCTGGGGCAACCTCAGCACGATCGCCACCTCGGTGACCTACCTGTATGTCGCGCTGCAGGCGATCGTCGGCAAGCTGACGCTCGGCGACCTGACGCTGTACACGACCGCCGCCCAATCGGTGCAGAGCTCGATCCAGGGCATCCTCGGCGGATTCTCGGGCATGTACGAGCACAATCTTTACCTCAGCAACCTGTTCGAGCTGATGGAAACCAAGAGCGTCCTGCCGGCGCCAGCCAACCCGGTTCCGGTTCCCCGTCCGGTCCGCGGCGAGATCACCTTCGACCACGTGAGCTTCGCTTATCCCGGGGCGTCCGAAAACGCGCTAACCGACCTCAGCTTCACGGTCTCGTCCGGCGAGACCATCGCCATCGTCGGCCGAAACGGCGCCGGCAAAACCACGCTCTTCAAGCTGATCTGCCGCCTCTACGATCCCATCGAGGGGCGCATTCTCATCGACGGAGTCGACATCCGCGACTACGATCCGGCCGAGCTCCGCGCCCAGATCGGCGGCATGTTCCAGGACTACGTCACTTACCAGGCGACCGCCGCCGAGAATATCGGGCTGGGAAGTCTCAGCGCCATCGCCGATCGCGAGGCCATCCTCAAAGCCAGCCGCCAGGCCGGCTCGGACGGGCTGATCGCGGGCCTCCCCCAGGGCTACGACACCGCGCTGGGGAAGTGGTTCGATGCCGGCGTCAACCTGTCCGGCGGCGAATGGCAGAAGGTGGCGCTGGCCCGTGCCTTCATGCGCGACGCCCGCATCCTGCTGCTGGACGAGCCCACCTCCGCGCTCGACGCCCAGGCGGAGTACGAGCTGTTCGAACGAATCCACTCGCTGACGCGCGGCCGAACCGCGGTCTACATCTCGCACCGGTTCTCGACCGTCCGCCGGGCCGATCGGATCATCTTTCTGGAGCATGGCCGTCTGGTCGAAGAGGGAACCCACGCGCAGCTGATGCGACTCAACGGCCGCTATGCGCGTTTGTTCCGGCTGCAGGCCGCCGCCTATACCGGCGAGGACGTGCTTCCCGAGGATATCGAGCTGGATATCGCGCCGACGGCGTGACGAGGCGCGGATGGGCGCTGTTTGCGGCGATGGCCGTCATCTGGGGCATCCCTTACCTGCTGATCAAGATCGCGGTCGGCGAGCTGACGCCTGCCAGCCTGGTCCTGCTCAGAACAGCGATTGGCGCCGCGCTGCTTCTGCCAGTCGCCGCGGCGCGTGGCTGGCTCGCGCCTCTCGTTCCCCACTGGCGATGGATCCTCGCCTATACCGCCGTCGAGGTGTCGTTGCCATGGTTCCTGCTCGCCGACGGCGAGCGCCGCCTGTCCAGCTCGCTGACCGGGCTGATGATCGCGGCCGTCCCCTTGATCGCCGCCGTGCTTCAGTCACTGACGCGGGGCGACGACCGGCTGGACCGGCGCCGCGCGGCCGGCTTACTTGTCGGCTTATTCGGCGTTGCCCTCCTGGTTGGCCTCAACGTCTCGTTCAAGGACCTGAGGGCCGTCGCTGAGGTCGGCCTGGTGGCCGTCGGCTACGCGGCCGGACCGATCATCATCGCCCGCCGGCTCCCGGGCCTGCCCGCTGTTGGCGTGGTCGCGGCATCTCTGGCGCTGACCGCCCTGGTCTATGCCCCGTTGGCCCTGCCGCAATTACCAAGAGCGTTGCCGTCCGGCCAGGTGCTGATGGCAGTCCTGATCCTCGGCGTGGTCTGCACCGCCCTCGCCTTCCTGCTCTTCTTCGCCTTAATTGGCGAAGTCGGCCCCGTGCGAGCGACGGTCATCACGTACTTCAACCCGGCCGTCGCCCTCGTGCTGGGCGTGACACTGCTCCGCGAGCCCTTTACGCTGGGCGCCGTCGTCGGTTTCTCGCTGATCCTGCTGGGGTCGGTACTCGCTACCAGACGGACTAGTGCGCTTGCTGGCCCCGCGGCTGCCCCATCATCGAGCCCTTGGGGAGCTGGAGCACGCGATACACGCGAGCGGCGGCGCCGATCCCGAGGATCAGGAAGATGACGGCCATCACGAAGAGCGCGATGAACGCCAACTGATTCGCCGCGTACACCGTCAGGTAGAGAACCGCCGCGACCGCCCAGAAGGCGGCCACCGCAGCGGCGAGCCGAGCCCAGACCGGCACCGACGTCCGATAGCGCTGGTCCGTGCCGAGATTCAGCGGGATGCGTGCCGCCCACGCCGGCTTGACGGCCCACACCCAGGCGAGCAGTGCCCAGAAGACGACGTTGAGGATGGCGAAGACGCTCAGAGCAACGCGAAGGAAGGTCATGGCAGTGAAACGTTACGATCCAGCTAAAACCTGCGGCGCGATCTGAGCGAGGAGGAAGCCCATGAAAGGTCCGGCGAGCACGGCCGAGCGAGTTCGTTTTGCGGGATGGCCGAAGCCGGCGTTACAGTTCTTTGACGGCCTGAAAAAAGACAACAGCAAGGCGTTCTTCGAGGCCCACCGTCAGGTCTACGAGGAGCAGGTGCGACAGCCGATGGCGGCCCTGCTTGCCGAGCTCGAGCGTGACCTGGGTCCGGATCTCGAGGTCAAGATCTTCCGCCTCAACCGCGACCTTCGCTTCTCGCCGGATAAGCGCCCCTACAAGGAGCATCTGGGCGCATACCTATCCAGCCCGAAGGCCACTGGCTTTTACCTCCAGGTCTCGAGCGACGGCCTGTACGTTGCCCTCGGGACGCATGAGATGGCGCCCGATCAGCTCACCCGCTTCCGAGATGCGGTCGCTGGACAGGAGGGCGAAAAACTGGCACGGATCGTCGCCGCCCTTCGCAAAGACGGCTATCAGGTGACCGAGCCGAGTTTCAAGCGCATCCCTGCCGGATACCCGGCCGATCACCCGCGTAGTGACCTGTTGCGATGCAAGGGGCTCATGGCAGGCCGAAACTGGAA
>DATBYO010000085.1:0-14528 GCA_036513655.1 Candidatus Dormiibacterota bacterium
GCCGAGGTAGGCCGTGATCACTGCGGGGTCCTGCGAGATGGTCGCGGGTGGACCGTCGGCGATCTTCCGTCCAAAGTTGAGAACCGCGATATGGCGGCAAACGCTCATGACCAGTCGCATGTCGTGGTCGATGAGCAGCACTGTCAGACCGTCCTGGTTGAGCTGCTGGATCAGCGTTCGCACGCGATCTTTCTCGGCGGGGTTCATCCCGGCAGCGGGCTCATCCAGGATCAGCAGGTGCGGATTGAGTGCGAGCGCTCGCGCGACCTCCAGCCGGCGCTGGTCGCCATACGAGAGCGTGGCAGCCCGACGGTCGGCGAACGTGTCAGGCGACAGGCCAACGCGCGCCAGCAACTCGCGCGCATCCCGCAAGCGGCGGCGGTCTTCTCTGAGCAGTGCGGGGATCGGGATCATCTGTTGCAACGTGTCGTCGCGCCGGCGAAGATGCATGCCGGCGAGGACGTTCTCGATCGCCGTCAGGTTGCGGTAAAGGCGGAGCGTCTGAAAGGTGCGGGCCACGCCCTGGCCGGCGATGGCGTGCGGCGGGCGCCGGGCCAGTTCGACAGCCCCCACCCTGCCCTCCCCCGCACGCGGGGGAGGGGCAAGGAGCCGGATGCTGCCCGACTGTGGGCGAATGTAGCCGGTAACAAGATTCACGAGCGTCGTTTTGCCGGCGCCGTTCGGTCCGATGAGGCCGAAGATCGTGCCCTCCTCGATCTCCAGGGACACATCGTCGACGGCGCGGACGCCACCAAAACTTCGTTTGAGGTTAGTGAGCTGCAGCAGCGCGCTCACGCGTTCTCCAACGGGTCCACCAGCGTGGCCGGATGATGGCGAGGCCGCCCCGGCCGACGATTCCCTGGGGCCGGAAGATGATGACGAGGATCAGGATGACCCCGTTGACGACGTCGCGATAAGCGGCAAACTGGCGCACGATCTCCGGCAACGCGGTGAGAAAGACCGCCCCCACGATCGGGCCGATCACGTTGGTCGTCCCGCCGACGACGGCGAAGGTGAGGATCTGGATGGTACGGGTCACGCTGTATTCGAGAGGGTCAATGAAGAAATTGATGTGCGTTTCGAGCGCCCCCGCATAGCCGGCCAGAATGGCGCTGATGATGAAGGCGATCATTTTGTAGACGGGCACGTTGATCCCGTTGCTGGAGGCCGCCAGCTCATCCTCGCGGATCGCCGCCCAGGCCTGCCCGAGCCGCGTGTGCGTCAGCCGCCACACCAGGTAAGTGAGGATCGGCACCGAGATGAGGATCGGCACGATCCCGCCCAGCGGATCCGGACTTGGGTTCTTCAAGCCCTGACCCTCGCCGGTGATGGGGATGTTAAGGATGACGCCCAGGCGAAGGGCCTCGACGAACCCGATGGTGGCGATCGCGAGAAACACGCCGCGCAGGCGCAGCACGGGCAGGCCCACCAGCACGCTGATGGCGCCCGCCAGCAACGCGCCGGCCAGCATGTCGAGCGGCAGCGGCGTGGGCAAGTAGGTGTTCATGATGACGGTCGTGTAGGCGCCGATCGCCATGAATCCGGCATTGGCAAGCGTGAGCTGTCCGGAGTAGAACGTAACGAAAATGGCGATCGCCAGGATGGCGTTGATGCCCATCTGGGCGATCAGGAGCTCGTGCGCGTTGTAGAAGCCGACTGGATTGGTGAACAGCTGAACGAAGAAGTCCACGCCTGACCTAGCGAGTCACTAGAGTCGCTCGCGCAGGCGCGCGCCGAAGAGGCCTTGCGGGCGTATCACCAGCATCAGGAATAGCGCGGCAAAGGCGACCCCCGCCTCGACGTTGCCGCCAAACCGGACGAGGGCGAAGACCTCGATCAGCCCCAGCAGATAGCCGCCCAGGACCGCGCCCGGGATGCTGCCCATGCCGCCGAGGACGATGACCGCGAGACCCTTCAGCTCGACCTGGTCACGGCCGATATAGGGACTGATGTCCGAGATCGCCAACCCAAAGAGCAGTCCGGCGAGGCCACCCAGCGCGGAGGACACGAACAATGTCGAGGCGAAGATCCGGTCGACGTTGATTCCCAGCAGGGTCGCGGCCCGGCGATTCTCCGCCACCGCCCGAAGCGCTCGGCCGACCTGCGTGAAGCGCATGACGTAGCCGAGCACCAGCATCAAGACCACTGTGGTAACCAGGATCCCGAGCTTCGTGCCCTCGATGGTTAGCCCGGCGAGGTGGTAGGTGGGGTCGGGTACCGTTCCCGCCGGGAAGCGGACGGAGTTTGCGCCGTCCTGCCAGAGCCAGCTGAAGAAGGTGCCCGGGGTTGCCTGCTCGACGATCGCGACGAAGATCAGCGCCAGCCCGATGGTGGAGATGAGGGCCGAGATGGGCGGGGCGTTCCGGCGGCGCAGGGGGCGCAATGCGACGAACTCGATCAGCAAGCCGAGCAAGCCGCAGACGAGGACGGCGATCACGGCAGCGGGCAACAAGGGCATCCCGTGGAGGACGACCAGCGAATACGTGATGACCGCGCCGAGCATGAAAACCGCACTGTGGGCGAGGTTGAGGACGTCGAGCACGCCGAAAACCAGCGTGTAGCCCACGGCGAAGAGGGCGTAGATCGACCCGATGAAAATCGCGTTGAGGACCTGTTGGGTCAACGCGCTTTCAGCTAGGCGTGACCGACTTCACCAATGTGAACCCACCGTTGCCGTCCATCTGGATCACCCAGATCGTTTGCTTGACGTCGTGCTTGCTGGTGAACTGGAAGGGGCCCAGCGGCGTGTCGATGCTGACCTTCTCCATCGCGTCGCGGAGCTTGGTGCGGTCACCCGCGGCATCGCTGAACGTGAGGTTCGCTCGCTTGGCGGCGTCCGCCAGGATCAAAATCGCCGCGTAGCCCTGGGCGGCGAACTGGTCGGGATCGCTGCTGTACTTGCTCTTGTAGGCGCTGACAAACCCAGCGTTCGACGTGAACGTATTGTTGATGTACCAGGCACTGCCGCTCTCAGCACCCTTGCCGTCGGCTGCGGCCGCCTTCGACACGGCCGCCGTGTTGAAGCCGTTACCGCCCAGAAACTGCCCGGTAAACCCTTGCTTGCGCGCCTCCCTCATGATGTTGGCCGGAATGTTGCCCAGGCTGGTGATGAAGATGACGTCGGGGTTCTTCTGCACCGCCTGCGTTACGAATGGCGCGAAATCGGCCGTCGCTTTGGGGAACGGGATCGTGGCCAGCAGCTGGATGCCGTATTGGCCAACCGTGCCGGCGACGATGGTTCCACCGTCCTTTGAAAACTTGTCGTCATTGGCCACCATCAGCACGCCGGTTTTCGGATGCTTCATGTCCGAGTACACCTTGATGTTGGCCGGGATCGCCGCCTCTTCTCCGAGACTGTCTCGGAAGACGTACGTGCAGGGGACGGTGGAGGGGGCGTTGCAGTTGGGCACGATGTTGATCCCGGTGGTGCTAACGGCCAGGATCGGAATCTTGAGACTCTCGGCAAGTGGATGAACGGCGACCGCCGAGTTGGACAGCGTGGGTCCGAGGAGGGCCAACGGCTGGACCTGCTGGAAGAGCGTCTGTGCCACCTGCTGGGACTGAATCTTGTCCGAGGCGTCGTCACGGGTATCGAGGGCGATCTTGGCGCCGTTCACCCCGCCCGAGTTGTTGATCTTCTCCACGGCCAGGTCCATGCCCTTTTTCGAGCTCGGGCCGTAGACGCCGCCAGCGCCGGTCAGCGAGAGGATGGCTCCCAGCTGGATGGTCTTCCCCTGGTATGAGTTCGAGGTATTCGTCCCGGTTGAGGCGCTCCCGCCGCAGGCGGCCAGCAACAGTGCTAACGCGAACGCGACTCCACGAGCCACGCTTCTCATGCTCCCATCCGTCCTTTTCCCCCTCAGACTCTGCGGAAAGCTTACCGCGACTCGTGCCACCCTAGTGAGCGGGGACCTGCCCCCTTATTTCGGCCTTACCCAGATCGCCCCGGGCGGCAGCTCCAATGCCGACCCCGATGGCAGCAGCGGTGCGGCGGCGGCATGCTGCCGGGTGCGGAGCACCTCGAGGAGGTATCGTCCTACCTGCTTGGTGGAGTGCTGGAACTTCCGCCAGTGGTCTTCAGCGTCGGCTTCGAGGCTGGGATCGAAATTAAAGGACCAGGTGTCACCTTTTAGTTGCGGGTTGGCGTGCTGGTGGACCTCCTCCGAAGGCAAAGGGAAAACCGGATCGGCGTAGGCCATGGCGTCCAGGTCGAGCAAGCCGAAGAAGTACCAAAACAGCGGATGGGAGATCAGCCGGTCCTTTGCCACCGGGAAGTGGATTGAGAGCCGTCGTGCCTTGAAGCGATGATCGATATAGGTCGTGCTCTTGACCTGGAAGATCAAGCCCGGCGTGAACGTACCGCGCATGTGGGTTTCGAGGTCGCGGCGCTCATCGTCAGTCACCGGCGCTAACACTTCGAGCTCGCCGCCGCTGCCGAGCATCAGAAGCTTCATGAACTCGTGCTCCGCGATGATCCCCTGCTGGGTGGTGCTGATCGGCGACACGCGAAGAGTATGGCGGATATAACCTAGCGAGCGGATTGCTACCGCTTTCGGCCTGGATCCAGGTTGCCGGCGCCGTCCAACTGGCCGTGGGCCTGGCGAATTTGCCCCTGGCGTGGCGGCTTCAGTACCACAAGAACCTGGTTGGCGCGTCCGCGATGGTCCGCCAGGTCTTCTATGTCCACGCCGCCTACATCGTGCTGGTGGTCCTCGGGTTCAGCGCGCTTAGTCTCCTCTTTCCTGGCGAGCTGGTCAGCGGGCGGCCGCTGGGTCGCTTCCTCAGCGCCTTCCTGGCGATCTTCTGGCTGCTGCGAGTGCCGATCCAGCTCTTCTACTACCCGCAGGACATTCGAAGGCAAAATCGCCTGGCGGACGTTGTCTTCACCATGGCCTTCGCCTTTCTCGCCATCGTGTTTGGCCTGGCTGCGACCCGGTGAGGCCGCTGGCCAGGCTGGCGATTGCGGCGGTCTGGCTTTACCAGGGCGGATGGTGCAAGTTGGTCGCGCCCAACGAACGGCACCTCCGGGTCGTCGCCGGCCTGCCCGGGGTGGGCCCGGCCCATGCCAGGAAGGTGCTCGCGATGGTTGGCGGGATGGAAGTGGCCCTGGCCGCCTGGGTGTTGAGCGGTAGGGCTCCGCGGTCGGCCGCGGCGGCGCAGACGGCCCTCCTCGGCGCGATGAATGGGGGTGGCTTGCTGTTCAGTCACGGCGCCATCGCCGAACCGGGCGCCATGGTCACGCAGAACCTGGCGCTGGTCGCCCTGATCTGGAGCACGGCGCGACGATGAGCGCACCAGCGACGCCCTGGCAGCGCGGTCGCCTCGACGCGCGCCGCGGGGCGCCCCGGCTCCTCTTCGGACAGATGTATGAGGATTGGACGGTCGAGGCGGAGGTGCTGCCGGCGGCCGGCCGGGTCTTCTGCATCGCGTCAGCCGGCTGCACCAGCATCGCGCTGGCGGCTCGTGGACTGACGGTCACGGCGGTCGACATCAATCCGGCTCAGGTTGACTACGTCCGCGCTCGGCTGCAGGGAGCGCCGCCTCGAGCCGGGACGGCCGACTGGTTTTTTGCGGCGGGCCGGCGCGCCCTTCCGCTGATGGGACTCCGTCGGTCCCGGCTTCGACGTTTTTTCGAGTTGACGGATCCAGCCGCGCAGGTTCGCTTCTGGCGCGCCCACCTCGACACGGTGCGCTTCAGGGCCGCGCTCGCGGTGGCGATCAACCCCCTGGCGTTGCGCACGATTTACAGCTCGACGTTCGTGCGAGTCCTGCCCCACCGTTTCGACCGCATCATCCGCGCCCGGCTGGAGCGCTGCTGGGCGCGCCATCCCAACCGGACCAACCCCTTTGCCTGGCGATTCTTCCTCGGGATGGATCCTCCGGGTCAGACCCCCACCGCGCCCTCCCCCGCAGGCGGGGGAGGGAAAGAGGCCGCCGACCGGATCGAGCTCGTTTGTGCGGACGCCGCCGCCTACCTCGAGAGCTGCCCACCGGGTCACTTCATCGGGTTCAGCCTGTCGAACATTCTGGATGGGACGCAGCCGGCCTACGGCGAGCGCCTGATGGCCGCCGTCCGCCGCAGTGCCCAGGATGGAGCTGTGGTGGTGCTCCGCAGTTTCACCGAACCTCCGACGGGCGAACCAACGGAGTGGGCGGCACGCGACCGCTCGATGCTCTGGGGACGGCTCACCATCGAGAGGATGGGCTGATGCTCTACCGCCTCCGGCGGCATCCGGTCCGGATCGATGCTTTCTTCACGCATTCGCTGGTGCTGACCTACGCGTATCCGGCGAGCCTGCTCGAGCCGCTGCTGCCTCCAGGGCTGATCCTTGATACGTGCGGCGATTTCGGCTTCCTCGCGATCGCGATGGTGCAGACGAAACGGTTGCATCCCGCATTCCTGCCAGGCGCCGTCGGGCTCGACTTCTTTCTGACGGGGTATCGCATCTTCACGCGCTTTGCCGCCAGGCCCTCGCTGCGCGGTCTTCGGATCCTGCGCAGCGATACGGATCGCTGGCTGATGGCGACCGCCGGCAACGTGCTGACGCACTACGGATACGTCCACTGCCAGGTCACGACGCGGCAGACCGATGGCAGCTTCGAGGTCAGCGTCAAGAGCCCGGGTGGTGCCGCGGATCTCGAGGTGGTGGCCGACCTGAAGAGCCGCCCGGCACCGCTGCCGGCTGGGTCGCCATTCGCCACGCTCGACGATGCCCGCCGATTCGCCGGCCCGCTACCCTATACCTTCGACTACGAGCGCGAGACCCACTCGATGGTCATGATCCGGGCGACACGATCGCACTGGGAGCCCCAGCCGATTGCCGTGGACGTGCGCAAGGCGACATTTCTCGAGCGCAAGCCGTTCAACGAAGTTCCGCCCGTGCTGGCCAACGCGTTCCACGTCGAGAACGTGCCGTATCGATGGGAGCGGGGCGTGGTCGAGCGGTTGGAGGCCGCGGCATGAGCGCCACCGCCGAGCGGGGGCCGCGCGGCCCATTCGACGGCGTGCTGCAGATCGTTCGATACAACTGGAGCCTCTATCTGGCCGCGATCATGGCCGCGGCGGCCGTGGTGGTGCTCGACGTCGTGCTGCATCCGTCGCCGGTGGTCGCGGAGCTCCTGATCGCCGGCGCGCTGGTCGGGGTCTTCTGGCTGGCAACGTCGCTGGCCGTTTCCTACTACGTCTACGACCTCTCGAGTCTCTACCGGTGGCAATGGATCCGCGACCTGCTCGAGAGCCGCCCGCAGCGCCTGGTCAACGTTCATGCCGGCCTCGATGAGACCAGCGAGGCGTTGCGCCGCCTTTATCCCGACGGGGCCCTGACGATTCTCGACATCTACGATCGCGACGAAATGCCTGAGCCGTCGATCGCCCGCGCCCGGGCCGAGGCGGGGGCCACGGCCGGCGCGATCCGGGCGGACTTCCGCAAACTACCGCTCTCGAGCGGCTCCGCCGACGCGGTCTTCACCATCTTTGCGGCGCACGAACTTCGGCGCGCCGCCGCCAAAGAGGCCTTCTTTCGCGAGGCATGGCGGGTGCTGGAGCCGGGCGGACGCCTGCTCCTGGTCGAACATCTGCGGGACCCGTGGAACCTGGCCGCCTTTGGCCCGGGCGCGTTTCATTTCTTCTCTCGCCGAGAATGGCTGCGGGTCGCTAGTGCGACCGGGTTCGAGCTGGTTGGAGAGATCTCACGAACGGTCTTTGTGCGCGCCTTCGTCTTTCGGCGCCGTTGACCGCTGTTCTGCGCGCGCCTTCTCGAAGCAGGACCGGCAGAGCTTCAATACCGTCAGGGGTCCGCGCTCGGCGAAGACCCGACGACCGCAATGCTCGCAAAGATACTGTTGCTTCGACATCTCCGTCAGGTTAGCCGGTCGCGCCCAGCTTTCGGACGAGGGCGCGCTGGCCGGGATCGCTCAGTTGTTGGGGCCGGTTCGTGAGATAAGCCATGAAGGTCTCCGTTTCGAGCCGGTGCACGGCCCCGTTCAGTCGGAGGTGGACCTCGTCACCGCGTAACTCGGCGTTGACGGGATCGTCCTCTTCCCTGGCAGCGAACAGGCCGAATCGGATGCGCCAGCGCAGCTGCGCGCGCCGCTCGGGCTGCGACATCGGGACGCGGATGTCGTCGGCATGGATGGCGTACTCCCGCGCCAGGTGCCAGACCTGCAGCCGGAGCGGATAGCGGCCGACGCTGGTCTCGATCGTCCCGTCGAGCCCGATCCTGCCCCAGGCGCGGCGGACCAGTGCCTGGCGGGCCTCCCACTCCTGCAACACCTCGAGCGGGTTCATCGCCCGGCGTACCCGTACGCCCCGACCGTTCCATCCCTCGAGCCCGCTGCTCGAGGGCAGCTGGTCCAGCGTCCCATCCAGGCACGCCTGGTTGTAGAGCTCATCGGTGGAGAGATGGGCCACGACATCCTTGACCGACCAGCCGCGACAATGGCTCGGCGCGGACCAGCCGCGGGCGTCGAGGCCGCGCAAGTGCGCGTCTAAGCGCCGGATCTCGCGGTCGTAGGGCGCAAACGGATTAGCGCTTCTTGGATCGAACCGTTGGGCTTTTGCGCTTGCCGTGGGTGGGCTTTGCCTCCGACTTCGCCTTGGGCGCGCGCGGGCCCTCGATCGTGGCGAGTGCCGCCAGTGCGATGTTGGTTTCGGCTGAGGTCGTCTCGGTCGCCATTTCCGCACCTTCGAGGAAGCGCGCCTCGACTTCCTCGGCGAGCCGTTCGACCAGATTCTCCCGATGCGGGGACTTCGCGGCCGGCTTTTTGGCAGGTTTCTTGGCCATCGGGCCCATTCTATGGGTCAAGCCCTACGGACTTGTGCTGGCGCTGGGCGCCGGCGCCGTTGGCGTCGGCGTCGGGGCTGGGGTCGCGCTCGCGCTCGGGGTGGGAGTTGGCAGCAGATCGCTCGGACTTGGAAGGATCGAGGGGAGTAGCGAGGGGCTGGGGGAGGGGGTGGCCGACGCTGAAGGCGTCGGAGCCGCCTTGCACTCCGTCCCCGGAAGGTAGAGCTCCTTTTCGGAGCTGTTGCTCGAGCCGCCCGATGACGGCGAGGCGGATGGCGAGCTGGAGGGCGCGACGTTGGCATTGCTCTGGCAAGCCGTCCCGTCGACCAGGCCACTGGGCCGCTGGAAGCTCTCCACCTTGAAGTTCGCCTGACTGAGGCCCGTGTTGATGAAATCCTTGAGCACTGAGCTTCCCACCATGGTGCCGAAAACGCCGTGCATGTTCTGGTCGCCGGGGCCGGTGTGGCCAACCCAGGCGCCGATCACCAGGTTGGGCGAGTAGGCCATCATCCAGGCATCGTGGTAGTCGTTCGTCGTCCCGGACTTGCCGGCGAACGGCTTGTTCCACCCGAGGTTCCATTGGCTCGAGTAATCCTTGAGGATGTAGGTGATCAGGTACGCCTCCTGGGCGGTGATCACCTGCTTGGCCTGCGGCGCATTCGGCTTATCGAGGGTGTGCCCCTGCGAATCCTGGACCTCGAGCACCGACACGGGGTCATGTCGCGTCCCACCGTTGGCAAAGACGCCGTAGCCGACCGCGTGGTCGAGCAGGCGAACCTCGCTGGAGCCGATCGCGGTGGTCACCTCGCTCTTGAGGTTGCTGGTGATGCCCATCTGGTGGGCGAGGTTGACGACGCTGTCGACGCCCGCGGTTTGCATGGTCTCGAGCGCCGGGATGTTGCGTGACAGCAGCAAGGCCTGGTGCGCGGTGATCATGCCCATGTCGCGGAAGTCGAAGTCATGGAACTGGCCCCCGGCGAAGTGACGCGACGTATCGTCGAGCATGTTGCCCATGGTGAGCTTGTGCGACTTGAACGCCTGCTCATACGCATACGGCTTGAAGGATGAGCCCGGCTGACGCAACCCGGTCACGACGTTGAACTGGCCCTGGATGTCGTTGTTGAAGAAGTCGGCCGAGCCGACCATTGCCAGGATCTCGCCCGTCTTCGGATCGATCGCCAGGAAGTCACCGTTATCGGCACCCAACGAGCCCAGCCGCTGCTGGCCGACCGCGACCGCGTGTACGGCCGCCTGCTGCAGCTTCAGATCGATCGTCGTCTTGACGGTAAAGCCACCCTTGTTGACGACGCTGGGGCCGTAGAGACTATCGAGTTGCTCGAAGACGAAGTCGACGAAGTGGGGTGCCTGGCTGCTGCGGTTCTCCTTGAAGACAAAATTCAGCGGCGCGTTCTTCGCCTCGTCGGCCTGCGCCTGGTCGATCATCTTCTCCCGCACCATGGCGTCGAGGACGATGGCCTGCCGGACTTTGGCCCGGTCGTTGTGCAGCAGGGGATCGTAGTAGCTGGGCCCATTGGGTAGGCCGGCGAGCATCGAGGCCTCGGCCAGGGTGAGCTCGCTGGCGTGCTTCCCGAAATAGACCTGGGACGCCGCCTCGATGCCGGTGGCGTGGTGCCCGTAGAAGATGGCGTTGAGGTAGGTCTCCAGGATCTGGTCCTTGGTGTAGCGCGACTCGAGCGAGGTCGCGACCATCGCCTCCCGCAGCTTGACGAGGATCGACTTCTTGGGTGACTGGAGGACGGCGATCTTGGCCAGTTGCTCATCGATGGTGCTGGCGCCCTGTTCCGGCCGGCGCGCGATGGTGTCGATCACGCCCGCCTTGATCACGCGAGCCCAATCGATGCCACCGTGATGGTAGAAGTTCTTGTCTTCGACCGCGATGGTGGCGTTGCGCAGCAATGGGCTGATCTGCCCTAGCTTGACCGGGCTGACGCGCGCGCCTTGCGCGTTCCGCGCTTCGATCAACGCGCCGTTACGATCCTTGATGACCACGCTACCGCCGGTGAGATCGAGCTTGCTGGGGTCGGGCAGTGTAGCGAAGGCATAGGCGAAGGTGCCAAGCACCAGCAAGAGCATCAAGCCAGCGGCGACGCCCACCAGCACGATCCAGTTGCGCCGGTTCTGCAGCCAGGCGAGCCGCTTGTCGAACCAACCGGGGCGCCAGCCGGCCGGCTTCGCCGCCGAGGCGCGCTTGCGGGCACCCCCACCCTGCCCTCCCCCAGAGGGGGAGGGAGACTTGAGACCCTGGCCTCCCCCAGAGGGGGAGGCAGACTTGAGACCCTGGCCTCCGCCAGACGGAGAGGGTGGCTGCGGTGTGGACGGGCGCACGTCAGCCCCGGGGCCCCCCTGGGGTGGAGTCGATGGACTGTTGCCTATCGCTTCTTCGAGACGGCCGCGTGCCCGCGTTCGGGTGGGGTGCTGGCGCCGCCGATGATCCGCCGGGCGTACCCCGCGGCCAGCGCCGTCAGCGCGGCCTCGGCGGCGCTGACCAGCAGGCGCCGCGCGATGCTCTCCTTGGATTGGACTTCGACCTTCGTCTTCCCGTCGGCCTTCACGATCCGCTTCTGCGCGGACGCCCAGGCTTTCGTATCGTCTCGGAAATCCTCCAGCCGGCTGCGGAGGTCAGTCAACTTGAGTTTGCGAACGAGCTGCTCGGCGGTCGAGCGGCGTCGTCGCGTGCGATAGCCGAACACGGCAAAACCGGTGACGGCGAGGACCAGCCCACCGATGGCGAACTGGAGCGCGCGGTTGGTCTGGAGCTGCGTTTTGATATCAAGGTTGCGTTTCGCGCGGAGCTGCAGCGCCTCGAGCGTTTCCCCGAGATGGGCGCGGGTCTGCTCTACTTCCCGTTTCGCTTCAGAACTTGTTTGGCCCACTCGGCGTCCTCCTTCAGCGTAGTCATCGTCTTGGGCGGCGGCCCGATCTTCAACATGCGCTTCCCGACGAGCCCGAGGATAACGGCCAGCAGCAGGAACACGACGGTCTCGATCAGACCGGCCAGCGCGTGGTTTGGAATCCAGAGCGCGATGGTGACGAGCAGCATGATCAGAAAAAGCATCGCGCAGAACGCGGCTGCGCCGAGAAAGATCGCGGCCTTGACATTGCTGATGAGCATTTCGCGAAGTTCGATCTTCGCCAGCTGAATCTCTTGCTGAACTAAGCGGATGACGTCCTCGACCGCCAACCGGGCCAGGTCGATCACGCCGCGCCGGCCGTTGCCGTTCGCCGCTGTGGTCCGAGTCGAATCCGTGGCCGAAGCCCGGGGAGCCGAATCCATAACGCCCTCCTTCCTTCCCTTCGCGCTGTTCAGATCGATACTAGTGCGTAAACATTATAGTAGGTCTGTCGGCTAAAATGCTAATCATGCAACCCATTCCAACTCAGCCACGCATTCCCGGCACGCCCGACCCCGTGATTCCCAACCCCGGACAGCCGGAGGTGGGAGATCCGCGGGGCCTGAGCTGGCGCCACCGCCGGCGCAGCCGGAAATCCAGGAGCCGCCCCCGGCACCGGTCGAGGTGCCCCCGCCGGGCATCCAGCCCACAAGGGTGTGAGCGAGAATGCGGATGTACGGTCATGATCCAGCGGATCCCTGGCGTCCGCGGCGCGCAGGCATACCTCTATGAGAGCGGCGAAGGGCTGGCCGTCATCGATCCTGGCTACACCGGCAGCTTCCGGGCCGTGCTTCGCTTCGTCGAGGAACAACGCCGGGGAAGGATCGACTGGGTGATTCTCACGCACCACCACATCGATCACGCCGGCAGCGCGTTTGCGCTTTGCCAGGCGACCGGCGCGCGCCTGGCCGTCCACGAGGCCGACGCACGGTATCTGCAGGCGGGTCGACCCCGAGAGCGAATGACGTTCTGGGGGCTGGCCGACCGGCTGCCGTCACGGCTGGCGCGTTACGTGGTGAGCTGCGCCGGCGGCGACACGCGGCTCCTCCAGGACGGGGAGACGATCGCCGGCCTCACCGTCCTGCACGGACCCGGGCACACGCCGGGCAGCATTTGT
Organism: Candidatus Dormiibacterota bacterium; assembly: GCA_036513655.1. GTDB lineage: Bacteria > Chloroflexota > Dormibacteria > CF-121 > CF-121 > CF-13. Next base: position 12,813 of record DATBYO010000085.1, read on the forward strand.
CTCTACTCGGCATCGGAGTCCGCGCTCTTTTTGGGTGACGTGCTGAACAACGAGCGCGGGCTGCGGACGCCACCATGGACCGTCAACCAGTCGCATCGAACCGCGATGCGGGCGCCGCAACGGCTGCAGGCACTGCGCTTCGAGCAAGCCTACTTCGGCCACGGACCAGAAATCCTTGCCGGTGCCGACCAGCGGGTCCGCGCCTTTCTCGCCCGTCGTATGCCGATGCCCGCGCTGGCGAGCTAACCGACCAGGTTCACGCCATCGACGCGGCCGAGGTCGATACCCAGAAGGGGAGCGATCGTCGGTGCCCAGTCGGCAAGGTGGGGTCGTGTCGCCCGGATCGCGTCCGCGATCTGCGTGACCGCCGGATGCCCGCCGCCGACCAGCGCGACCGTGCGTGCGGTGAGCGGGCCACCGTGGAAGCCTCCGGCGGGAAGCAGGCCCCAATCGAAGATACGTCCCGGCTTGGCTCCGACGATGACCACGGAGTCGCTCATCGCCAGGCAGGTTTCGACGCCGTCCATGCGCTGCAGGGCCCCGCTCGCTTGCTCCCGATCGACACCGGGCGCGAGATGAACCAGGGCGGCGCCGCCGTCCGGGACGTAGCCCTCGAACCAGCCGTACACGTTGTCCGTCAGCGGGTCGATCGGTATCGACGCGTTCCGCGACTGCATGTCATGGTCGGAGACGATCACGACGACGGTGTCCGCCCAGCCGCCGGCCAGCGTGTCGAGCAGCTCGCCGACCAGCTGGTCCGTAGCGCGATAGCAGGCCCGGGCGGCCCGGCTCTCCGGGCCATCGTCATGCCCCGCGGTGTCCGATTCGTTCAAGTGTCCAAAGACGAAGCCATTCGTCTCCTCGCTTAACGCCTGCAGCAGCTGCGGCCGGACGGCCGTGTTCGCGGGGTAGCCGTGCGCATCCAAGGGTGTCTCGGGCGGAATGACGCCGCCCGGGGGCCAGCGAAGGTCGGCCGATCCGGTGCACAGCAGACCACGGTCGTCGCCAACGATCGCCGCGGTGCGAATCCCCGCCGCGCGGCACGCGTCGAAGATGGTCGGCACGCGCGGCGTCTCGAGACCGGCCCAGGCCGGCAGCTTGCCGTAGCGCCAAGCGGTGGTTCGAACCCCGTGCGTCGGCGGCTTGCATCCGGTCAACAGGGAGCAGAATCCCGGATCGGTTGAGGAGGGGAGGTCGGTCGTCCCACCAGCAGGGGCGCGACCACCTCGCTGCGCGAAATCCCACATCCGCGGCGTGAGGTTGGCGCTGATGGCGCGATGGGGGAAGCCGTCGAGGGCGAGCAGGACCACCCGGGTCACCGGCCTATTCTGACGTGCGTGCTCCCGCCACCGTTCCGGCAAGCGCTCGACGGCACCGATGAGCTGGTCGTGGGCTCACGCGAGGACGGGCGAGAAGGGGCGGTTCGCGTCTGGTTCATCGTGACGCCGGACGGCGAGCTCTACCTTTTCAATTACGCCTTCGCGCTTCGCGTCAGCCGCTGGCGCAAAGATCCGTGGGTCCGGTTGACCATTCCAGGCACGCACCAGTCAGTTGAAGGACGGATCCATTTCATCAACGGAACCGAGCTCGACCCCGCCGTCACCAACCTGATCGTCGAGCGATGGGGAATGTGGGGCGCAACCACTCCGGAGGGGCTGCGGCGGATGCTTCGTGATGGTTCGCACACGCTGGTTCGAGTCGAGGTAGCGTAGACGG
>DATBYO010000086.1:0-5108 GCA_036513655.1 Candidatus Dormiibacterota bacterium
ACTGGCGAGCCACGACCTCGCCCAGGATGCTGAGGCCGGCCTGGCCTATCCTGCCAACCGCGTCCGGTGGCACGCGCCGATCGTCCGCCCGCGCAAGGACGTGGTCTGCCTCGGTCAGAACTACGCGGCCCACGCAAAGGAACTGAAAAACGCGCCGCCTGCCACGCCGATCTACTTCACCAAGCCGCCCACCTCGGTGATCGGTCCGGATGAGCCAATACCGTATCCGCGGGGATTGACCACTCGGTTCGACTGGGAGGTGGAGCTTGGCGTCGTCATTGGCATCGGTGGTCGCGACATCGACGAGGCGCACGCCCTGGATCATGTCTTCGGCTACACGGTCTTCAACGATGTTTCGGCGCGGGAGCTCCAATTCCGCACCTCGCAATGGTTCAAGGGGAAGAGCCTTGATGGCACCTGCCCGATGGGGCCGGTGATCGTGACCGCGGACGAGGTCGAGGATCCCCAGGCGCTCGCGCTGCGCCTGACGGTCAACGGCAAGCGCAAGCAAGATGGCCACACCCGCGACATGATCTTCTCGGTGGCGCGGATCATTGCCGACCTTTCGGCGGGGATGACGCTCGAGCCGGGCGACGCCATCTCTACCGGCACGCCGGATGGCGTCGGCGATGGGAAAAACCCGCCCGAGTACCTCCAGCCCGGCGACATCGTCGAGGCCGAGGTGGAGCGGATCGGCGTCTTGCGCAACCCAGTGCGATAGGTCCGAGATGTCGCGCAGAGGCTGGCGCGTTTTTCCCCTCATCGCACTCGGCGGGGCGCTGGTCTTCGGCGAGCTGCTGCGTGAAGTGCTCGGCCACACCGGACTCACGCGGACGCTCGACCCCTGGCTGGCCAGTGCGATCGCCACCCGTCGGGTGGGATGGCTGGCCATGGTCTTCAGCATCCTGACCTGGCTGGGCTCCGCGTTCTTCCTGGTTCCCCTGGGTGTGGCGGTCGCCGCCTGGCTATGGATGTGGCAGCACAGGCTGCGGCCGGCGATCCTGCTGGCGATCGCCGTCGGCGGCGCGGCGGGCCTCTACGACATCGTCAAACCGCTCGTTCACCGCCTGCGTCCCGAGGCTGCCCTGCAATACGGCGGCCCGGACGAGGGATGGGCCTTTCCCTCCGGGCATGCGACGCAGTCGGCCAGCTTTTACGCGATGCTCGTCGTCGTTCTCTCAGCCTATGCGTGGCCGCGCCGCCATGTGATGCTCGCGGTCGCGGCGGCCACCATCGTCCTGGTCATCGCGGCTTCGCGCCTGTACCTGGGGGTCCACTGGCTGACAGACGTCTTTGGTGGCCTCGCGCTCGGCCTGACCTGGTTTGCGATCGTCATGGTGACAGCCGCGTTCATCGACCGCCGGCGATCGGCTACGGCTGGAGGTTCCAGTGCTCCAGCAGGTCGATCGCCGGATAGGCGGTCAGGTCGTACTGCACCGGGGTGATCGACACATAGCCGTCGTTGACCATCGCCGCATCGGCGTGCTCGGTCAACTCCTGGAGTCTGAACGTGCCGTCCAGCCAGTAGTAGGTCTGGTTACGGGGATCGGTGCGCTTCTCGAATCGCTCTTCCACTCGTGAATCGCCTTGCCGGGTGATCGCGACGCCCTTGATCTTCGCTTCGGGGATATTGGGCACGTTGACGTTCAATAGGGTCTTGTCCGGCAAGCCTTTGGCGATCACAGCGAGGGCGAGTTTGCGAGTAAATCTCGCGGCGTACGTGAAATCGGGATGGGTGAAGGTCGCCAGCGAGACGGCGATCGAGGGAATGCCAAGGATGCGCGCCTCGGTCGCGGCGCTGACCGTTCCCGAATAGATGACATTGGTTCCGGTGTTCGCACCGAGGTTGATGCCGGAGACGACCAGGTCGGGTGGTCGCGGCAGGATCGCCTTGACCGCGATCTTCACGCAATCGGCCGGCATGCCGTTCACGGCATAACCGAAGCGCACGTTCCGGCGGACCACCTCCTTGGTGCGCAGGGGAAGGAGCAACGTGATGGCATGGCCGACCGCGCTGCGTTCGGCATCCGGGGCAACCACCTCGACGTCGCCGATTTTGCGCAGCTCCTGCCAGGCGGCCAGAATGCCCTGGGCGTAGATGCCATCGTCATTGGTCAACAGGATCAGCGGTTTTGCCACGATTCCGCCATCAATGATGCGCCATTGCCGCGCTTATACTGGACCTGCGCGACGATGGAAGACCCCATCTTGGAGTTCCTACGCTCCCAGGCCCGCAACTATCGCTGCCGGGTGTGCGGCAGCAACCATAAGGGCTCCCAGCTACGCAAGATCGGGAACCATAACAACAAGCTGATCGTGCAGGTCACCTGCGGCCGCTGCCGCGACTCGTTCTTCCTGCACGTCGAGTTCGCGGGTTCGATCGTCAACGCCGTCGAAGAGGTCACCCGAGTCGCCGCACCGTCGCCACGCGACGCCGACGAGATCGAGGGGGATCCGCTGACCCACGATGAGGTGCTGGACGCCCATCAGCGACTCGCCGCCTTCAGCGGCAAATTGACCGACCTGCTGGACGACTAGTCGACGCGACGGTAGCCGCTGCGATAGTAGATCAGCGGCTCCACGTCACCGAGAACCTCTAACGCCGCCACCTGCCCGACGATGACCGTATGATCGCCCGCCTCGAGCGTGCTGTGCACCCTGGCCTCCAGATAGGCGGTCGCCTCGTTGAGAATGGGTGAGCCGGTCGCGCCGATGCGATAGGCGCCTTCGTTAAACTCCGGGCCACTGAGCCGCGCATTGTCCGCGAAGAAGCGCGCCATACCCTCGGCGTTCGCGTCGAGGATGTTGATGGCGAAGGCCCGGCTCTCGAAGACGAGTTGGTGCATGGTGGTGGTTCGCTCCACCGAAACCAGGATCAGCAAGGGGTCCAGGGACTGTGAGGCGAAGGCGCTCACCGTCATCCCGTGCATCCGGCCGGCCGCGGTGGTGGTCATGATCGTGACCCCGCTGGCGAAGTGGCCCATCACGTGACGGAAGGACGCCTTGTCCAGGGGCAAGTTCACCCGGATACGTTACGAGAACGTCGCTGAGTTCGCCGCTTGTCGGCTATACTTTGAATGTCCGACTACACCAGTCGGAGATCCATGAGATTCTCTACCCGCTCCGAATACGGGATCCGCGTCATGGTCCGGCTGGGGCGCAGCTTTGGCAGCGGCCCGGTTCCCCTCAACGACCTCGCCGAACAGGAGGGCTTGCCGCTCTCCTACCTGGAGCAGATCGCCGGCCAGCTTCGGCGGGCCGGGCTTGTCTCCAGCCGGATGGGAGTCAAAGGCGGCTACGCGCTGGCCCGGCAGCCGGCGTCGATCTCGATGGCCGACATCGTCCGCAACCTGGAGGGCTCCCTGGCGCCGGTCACCTGCCTGGCGGAAGGCGGTGGCCCCGGTGAATGTACCCACGCCGAAACGCCCTGCTCGGCGCATGCCTTCTGGGAGCGGCTGCAAACCACGATCACATCGACGCTGGAGTCCGTGACGGTCGCCGACCTGATGAAGGAGGCCCTGCCGGCATGATCCAGACGCGTCCGCTCAACGCCGAGGCCGTTCGTGCCGATTTCCCGATCCTGGGCCGCCACATCAACGGGAAGCCGCTGGTCTACCTCGATAGCGCCGCCACCTCACAGAAGCCGGCGGTCGTGATCGACGCAATGGACGACTACTACCGCCGATACAACGCCAATCCACATCGGGGGGTCTACACCATCAGCGAGGAGGCGACCGCTGCATACGAGTCGGCCCGCCAGCGGCTGGCGACCTTCATCAATGCGGCCTCCGTGAAGGAAGTCATCTTCACTCGGAACACGACCGAGGCCATCAACCTGGTTCGCTACAGCTGGGGCCGGGCGAATGTGCGCCCGGGCGACCGCATCATGCTCACCGAGATGGAGCACCACAGCAATCTCGTGCCGTGGCAGCTGCTGGCCAAGGAAGTCGGAGCCCGGCTCGAGTTCCTCTGCATCGACGACGATGGCTTGCTGCTGCTCGACCAGTTGGAGCGCAAGCTTGCCGGTGTCCGGCTGCTCGCGCTCACCCATCAATCGAACACCCTGGGAACGATCAATCCCATCAAGGCGATCACCGCCGCCGCGCATGCCGCCGGCGCCCTGGTACTCGTCGACGGCGCACAGGCGGTCCCCCACATGCCGGTCGACGTGCAGGATCTGGGCGTCGACTTCTATGCCTTCAGCGGCCACAAGATGTGCGGTCCCACCGGGATCGGTGTGCTCTGGGCCCGGCGCGCCATCCTCGAAGCCATGCCACCCTTTCTGGGCGGCGGCGACATGATCAAGCGGGTCAAGCTCAACGAGGCAACCTGGAACGACCTGCCCTGGAAGTTCGAGGCCGGCACGCCGAGCGTGGCGGAAGGCATCGGGCTGGGCGCCGCGGTCGACTACCTCGGCCAGTTTGGGATGGAGCGGGTGCGGTCGCACGAGCGAACCCTCGTGGATTACGCGATGGAGAAGCTCCAGGAGATCCCCGGGATCACGCTGTACGGTCCCCGCGATCCCGAGATCCACGGTGGCGCGATTTCGTTCACCCTTCCCAACATCCACCCGCACGACCTGGCGACGCTGGTGGATCGAGAAGGGATCGCGGTCCGCGCCGGCCACCACTGCACGCAGCCGCTGATGGACCGTCTCGGCGTGCCGGCTACCACCCGGGCCAGCTTTTACATCTACAACCGCGTCGACGAGGTCGACCAGCTGGTCAGCGGAATTCAAAAGGCGCAGAAGGTGTTCGCATAACCATGGGCGACGATCTCTACCGCGAGCAAATCCTGGAGCATTACAAGAACCCGCATCACTTCGGGGAGCTCGTCGACGCCGACATCACCCAGGAAGGCGACAACCCGCTCTGCGGCGACGTCATCACGCTCTACCTCAAACTGGACGACGGCCGGGTCGGGGACGTGCGCTTCCGCGGCCGAGGGTGCGCCATCAGCCAGGCGTCCGCGTCGATGCTGACCGACATGATCGTCGGCAAGCCGGTGCAGGAGCTCAGGACCTTTCCGACCAAGGATCTTCTCGAGGAGCTGGGCATCCAGATCAGCCCGGCCCGAATGAAGTGCGCCACGCTATCCGTCAACACGCT
>DATBYO010000087.1:0-5785 GCA_036513655.1 Candidatus Dormiibacterota bacterium
CCCGCGAGCCGGAGCGGCACCGGATGGTGACGGCCACCGCCGCGAAAGGCGTCATCTCCGGCCTGGGCTTCGACGGGTACCTCGCTGCGCTCGACTACCTCGCTAGATTGAGGGCGTGAGCGTTCAGCTCCAGGCCCTGGCCGACGAGGTCTTCGACGCCGCTGCTGCCCTTGACCTGGTCGCGCCACCGTGGGCGCGCAGCGCTCCCGCACTGGCTTCCACCCTCGCGGCGCCGGGCGGTACAAACGAAACGCAGGCCGCGATGGTCCAGGTCTTCACCGAAATTTCCTCCTCCTCTGGTGGCGGGCGCTCCCAAATTCCCTCCCCCTCTGGGGGAGGGCAGGGTGGGGGCTTCTCAATCCTCCCGGTTCAAAGTGAAGAGGCGTGGGTCGCTTTCGAGGGCCTGCTCCGCGCTGATGCAGCCGAGCCCGGTCGAACCGACGCGGCCACCGCTCAGGTGACCCGCCTCTATCGTTGGCGAGCCGCCAACACGGCACACCGCTTTTATCTGGCCAATGACGGCGATCGCGCCGTGGCGCGTGTCGGCCTGTTCCAGCATCGCACCACCGCGTATCTCGAGGGCCTCTTCACCCATCCGGATTTTCGGCAGCGCGGCGCCGGCTCGTTCCTGACGCAGGCGATGGAGGCGGAAGCACGCGCGGTGGGTTGCGAGCGCGTGGCGCTGCTATGCACACGGGAGTCTGGGCTGCGCGCCTACTTCGAACGTCTCGGCTTTCGCGTGGTCGGAGAGCGGAGCTGACTCAATTTCCCTCCCGCACTGGGGGAGGGCAGCTGACTCAATTTCCCTCCCCCTCTGGGGGAGGGCAGGGTGGGGGCTGGAGGGCCGAGTTTCCGCTGATTGGTCCGGCGGGCGAGCTCATCGATCTCCGACGAGTTTTTCTCTCGCACGGCATCGCCGGTCTACCACCGATGCGGCTGGACGAGAAGGCCTGGACCTTTGAGATCACCGTACCCCTGGCTGGAGTTGGCGCCCGAACGCTGACGATTGCCCAGGCGCGGCCGGGTCACGGGCTGATCTCGGTCGCGGGTCAATCACTGACTCCCGAAGTTGGCGCTGCGGTCATGGCTCAGGTTCGGCATGTGCTCAGCCTGGACCTCGATCTCACCGCGTTTTATGCAGTGGCCGCTGACGATCCTGACCTGACCTGGGTTCTAAAGGGAGCGGGCCGGATGGTTCGGAGTCCGACCGTCTTCGAGGACGTGGTCAAGACCATCTGCACCACCAACACCTCATGGGGCGGGACCACGCGAATGGTCAATGCGTTGGTGGAGTACCTGGGAGAGAAGGCGCCCGCTGCGCCCGCGAGAGGCCCCTATGGCCGGGCCTTTCCCACCGCCGCGGCAATGGCATCCGCGCCCGCGCACTTCTATAAGAAGGTTGCGGGCGCAGGCTACCGTGGGGCCTATCTCAAGGCGCTGTCGATAGACGTGGCCCGCGGTCGGGTCGATCTCGAGGCGCTCGCCACCACATCGCGCGATGATCTACCGGACGACCAGGTGGCCGACCAGCTCCAGGCCTTGCCGGGTGTCGGCCCCTACGCGGCGGCGCACATTATGCTGATGCTTGGCCGATACGACCGGCTCATCCTCGACTCCTGGACTCGCCCGACGTATGCCCGCTTGATCGGGAAGAAGCGGCCGGTCGGCGACCGGACGATCGAGCGTCGATTCAACCGCTACGGGCGATACGCGGGCCTGGCGTTCTGGCTGTTTCTAACTCGAGATTGGCTGGCCGACGACGTCGCGTCTATCCTTAGCCAACCATGAGCGCGCCCGACCTTCGGGTGTTGATCGTCTCCGCCAATCCCCTGGCCCGTGCCGGACTCGGAGCGCTGCTCGAGGGCATGTCCCGGGTGAAGGTGATCGGCTCCGGTGGCGCGGTGGATTCCGCCTCCCTCGCCGGGCAACTGCAGCCCGACGTCGTCCTCCTCGACACCGGGGACGGCGAGCTCGAAGAGCTGGATTCGATCGCGCGCCTGGCATCGGCCCAGCCCGGATTGCCGATCGTGGCGCTTGCGAGTGACCAGGGAGCCCTGGCGCAGGCGCTCGCATTCGGGGCGTCCGCCTTGTTGCCAGCCGCCATCGATCCGGAAACCCTGGCCGCAGCCTTGATCGCGTCGGCGCGTGGGCTGGCGACGATCCCGCGACAGGAGCTCGCCGCGCTGCTCCCTCAGGAGGAGCGGATCGATGCCGCCGTCAAGGCCCCAACCGAGTCGCTCACGCACCGGGAGCAGGAAGTCCTCCAGTTGATGGCGCGCGGTTTGACGAATCGACAGATCGCCCGGCGACTCGAGATCAGCGAGCACACGGTGAAATTCCACGCCGGTGCAGTGTTGGGAAAGCTGAATGCGCGCTCGCGCGCCGAGGCGGTAGCCAGGGCCATTGGTCTTGGCTGGATCCTCGTCTAGGGATCAGCCCAGGCTCGGCAGCGGCTGGATCTGCAACGGGTTGAGGCCAAACCCGCCACAGAAACCGAACTGGAGGCCGCCGACCAGCGTCTGGGCGCGGATCGTCAGCGGCTGGTACTCGTCCGGGGGCCAGATCATGAGGGTTGCGACGGGGTCCTTGTTGAAGTCGCACAGCACGTCATTCGTGAACAGGTTGAAGAAGGCATGACCGGTTCGTGGCTCGACTCCGAGGGGGACCGTGCTGGCAGGAAGCAGGATCCGGCTTGCCGGCTGACTGTTGCCAAAGTATGACTGCGTCGACCAGTTGATGGATTGTGGCAACCTCCGGCCGTTTCGATCCAGCGTTTGAAACCCGACGTACCCGTAAACCCAGCACGCTGTCGTGGACTGATTCCGCATCTCAAACGTGTCTTCGACACTCCCCGCGGCCGCGTCGCCGGTGATGTAGGCGACCTCCAACTGGGGTGTGTGGCAGCGCGGCGTACCGGCCGGGATCGGCAGTCTGGGATATGCGGTGGGGGACGGAGCCGCCGATGGGATTGGTGAGGGCTCGGTGGGCGAGGGCGTTGGTACGACAAGCGTTGCCGCCGGGCTTGCCGTGGGGGATGGCGATGCTGTTGCGACGCTCGATGGCGGAGGGGTGCAGCCGGCGACGGCCGCAACAACAAGAGCCGCGAGCAGGCCCACGACGCTACGGTTCCGCGAGGACATCTTTAACGATCTAACGGACGGTCTCGCGGAACGTAACGCCCTACACTAGGAAGGTCGACATGGCACTAGACGCTGAGGGATACGGTTACACAAGAACCGAGGAAGGGCTGGACCGGCTTATCAACGATGCACGCGTGCTGTCGCCGGCCGGCATCGAGCGCGCGGCCTGGGGCTGGGACCGTCACGAGGACTCTGCGGCCATGCAGAAGTTTCGCGAGGCGGAGCGTGCTGCCCTTCATGCCCTGGAGAAGTCCGACCGTGGTCCCGCCTGGGAGGACGCCCGGAGGCGCATCCTTGACCTGACCGAAGGCCGAACGTCGCTGGTGTCATGGAAAGCCGAGCACGGTGACATCGGCCACAAGGCCGAACGCGCCCTGTTGGGTGCCGCCCTGGCGATCATGACCCGGGACAAGTTGAGCCACGAGCAATACGTCACGCTGGTGCGCCCAATGGCCGAGGCGCTGCCCTGGCTGCTACCCGAAGCGCCCCCGGAACCGCGTCGATGATCCTCGCCCCGCGCATGGATCCGGCATCGGCGAAGGCGAAGTTCGACGCGGGGGTCGCCGTCCCGCTCGATGTGACCAGCTCGTTGGTGTATCCGGCGGTGAGCCACCAAATCCCCGGAGCGATCCGGATCGCGCCTGAACCGATCATCCGCGGGCTTCAGGCCGCCCGGCCGGCGGCGGAGATCGCGAAATCCTTTGAATCCCTGCCGCCCGACCGCGAGATCATCGCCTACTGCACTTGACCCGACGAGGGCACCAGCGCCCGTGTGGCGCAATTCCTCCGACAGCAGGGTCGGCAGTCCTGGGCCCTCCGGGGTGGGCTGGCCGCTTGGCGCGCGGCTGGCTACCCGATGGAGTCAAAGAAACACGCCGAACACGCCCCCGGGCCCGAAGAGGAGTGCCCCGACTGTCATGAGGAAGTCGCGGCACACCTGGCCTGATCGTTAGTCGGTCAGCAACCTCGCCTAGGTCGAAGCCGTTACACCTGCCCTAATGGGTGGCTGTGATCCCGGGCGTCTGGGTGATGACGCGGCTCGACCGGAGCGATAGCGTGAAGAGTATGGCAACGCTTTCCGATCTTTCGCGCGAGATCGCCGAGCTCGTCGGTCGACTCGCTCCAAGCGTCGTGCGGGTCGACGCCCGCCGCGGTCGGCCCGGTACCGGCATCATCTGGGCGGAGAACCTCGTGTTGACGGCTGATCACGTGATCGCGGAGGAGACCATCCAGGTGATCGGTACCTCGGCTACCGTGAAGGCATCCGTCGTCGGTCGTGATCCGGGCACCGACCTGGCGCTGCTAAGAACGGAGGGGCTCAAAGGAACGCCCGCGCCACGCGGACGAGCGGCTGACGTCCGCCCGGGGCAGATCGTCCTGGCGCTCGGTGGCCAGGGTGCCGACCTGCAGGTGACCTTTGGGATTGTCAGCGGCTTGTCGGGATCCTTCCGAAGCTGGCGGGGCGCGCAGGTGGATGGTCTGATCCAGACGACGGCCGAGCTGTTGCCGGGGTTCTCGGGCGGCCCGCTCGTGGACGCCGAGGGCCGGGTCATCGGCATCAACAGCTGGAACTTTGGGCAGGGCGTCAGCCGGGCGATCCCGGTCGAGACGGCGGATAAGGTTGCCGAAAGTCTGCAGACGCACGGTCGGATCCGTCGGGCGTACCTTGGCCTGGGCGCCCAGCCGGTGCGGCTGAACGATGCCCTGGCTAACCAGCTAGGCCAGGCAGGCGGGCTGCTGGTCGTCACCGTCGAGCCGGATGGCCCGGCTGCCAGAGCTGGGCTGATGCAGGGTGACACCATCGTGAGCATCGACAGCTCCCCGATCCACCAACTGGATGAGTTGTTCGGCACGTTGCGGAGCCTGCAGGTGGGCTCAGCGCACCAGTTCAGGGTCGTCCGCGCCGGCGAGCTCAAGGACGTCACCGTAACCGTCGGCGAGCGTCAGGGATGAAAGCTCCCTCCCCCGCTTCGGGGGAGGGTCGGAGTGGTGGTCGTTCAAATACCCTCCCGGCTGGGTAGGCTAACCAGCATGTACTGGTGGCACGGCGGATTCCATGAGCCGGAACCCGGAGTCAAGCTGGAGTGGCCGCTCTTAAAGCGCGTCTTCAGCTACTTCGTTCCGTACTGGCGCCTGGCACTCATCGTCCTCGCATGCATCGGCGGCGGGGCGGCGCTCGGCCTCGTGCCCGCCATCGTCACGCAACGCCTGATCAACTACCTGACTGGGCGGCATGGCCAATTCGGGTTCGTCGCCGTCTTGATCGGTCTCCTGGTTGGGTCATCATTGCTCGGCGGCCTGATCGGTGTCGTGCAGTCCTACTTCAGCAACCGGATCAGCCAGAGCATCATGTTCGACCTGCGTAATCAGCTGTTCGATCGTGTCCTCAAGCAGTCGATTGCCTTCTTCACAGCCACCCGGACCGGCGATGTGATGTCCCGCCTGAGCAACGACGTCAACGGCGTGCAGAGCGTCGTGTCCGACACGATCTTCAGCCTGGTCAACAACGTGGTCATCCTGGTCAGCACCGTGGTGTTGATGCTGGCGTTTGACTGGAAGCTCACGATCGCGGCGCTGCTCGTCCTGCCGGCCTTCCTCTTGCCGACCCGTCAGGTCGGCAAGGCCACCTTCCAGGCGCGCAAGGC
>DATBYO010000088.1:0-6918 GCA_036513655.1 Candidatus Dormiibacterota bacterium
CCGCCGGTCGGTCATCCAGGCAGCCGAGCGTGCCGGCGAAGCGTTCGATGCCTTCCTCAACGAGCGATCGGGGACGCCGCTCGACCCACAGCCCGCCGGCTTCCTCCTCGCCGCCGGGAACCACGCCATTCTCGCCGGCGACCTGCTCGACGTCATTTCGACGCGTATGGGTTACCAGGCAGGCGGCTGCCCGGATGGAGCGCGGGCTATGCGCGCGCAGGTGCGCATCCTGCTCAAGGGTTTCGCACGTTTGGCCGACCAGCTCGCCCTTCGGCAGCCTGCGGCAGACGTCGAACATGTCTCACCGCGGGCGATGCGGGCCGCGGCGCTGGACTGTCTGCGTCGCTGGCGGAACGATGAGGGCGCAGGCCGGGGAGCGCTGGCGGTGGTAATGGCCGGCGAGTGGGCGCAGAACCTCGCGCGTCTGGAGGACGACCTCCAGGAGCCGGTGGCCCGCGCTGCCGAAGCCGCGCGGACGCCGTGGTGGCGTGGATGAGTCGGCGGGTCTCCCCTAACGCCCGGTACCGCTCACCAGCAAGCCTTTGAAGGCGTCGCTGTATCGCACGCGGTCGTCGACGGTCACGGCGTACGCCGCGTAGCCGGGGCGCGCGGTGACCCAGGCGACCCCATCGAGACCCATCGCAAAACCGGCCGTGGCATAGGCATCGGCCAGCGTCAGGCTCGGGCCGGCCACGGTCAGGCTGCGCAGCTCGCGGTTGGGCACGCCGCTTCGTGCGTCCGTGATGTGATCGCCGCGCTCGTAGTTTCCACTGGTCGCAACCGCACGGTCCGTCACCTGTACCACCGCGGCGAGCAGCGACCCATCGCGGGGATGGCGGATCCCGATGCGCCAATCCCGCCCGGGCTCGGGCTTACCGCGGGCGACGATGTCGCCACCGGCATTGATGCAGAAGTTGTGCGCGCCGGCTGTCTCGATCAGCTCGGCGGCCCGCTCCACGGCCCAGCCTTTGACGACGCCCGATGGATCGAGGCGGCCATCGTTCCGGCAGCGCCACGCGTTGAAGACCCCATCGGTCTCCCGGCGCAGGTCCTCGCAGAGGGATAGGACCTCGGCGACGTCGGCATGACACTGATCGAGGATCAGCTCGCCCCGTCCCAGCCGGCTGATTTCGCTGGCCGGCTTGTACGGACTGAATCGCGCATCGACCTGCCGCAGCCATGCAAACGCCGTCTCTATCGATTCACCGTCGACGTCGGCGTCGCGCAGGTCGATCGAAATCGCCGTTCCCATGATCTGCTCGACCCGCACCCGGCGGGTCACTGCCTCAACCATGGGCCTGGTCCAGCGCGGATTGCACCGATTGGGCATAGGCGTCGCTGGTGTAGGTCGCGCCGGAGAGGCTATCGATCTGGGCGCTCTGCGCCTGGAGAACCTCGTCGTGCAGCAGCGGCGACGCGTACTGGCTGATCTCGGCCGACCGCGGCCGGTCGAACGGCAGCTGCACCGCCTGCACGTCGGTGATCCGTCCGCCGGAGATCGTGATCTTCACCTGGGTATCGCCGAACTGGTTGGGGAAGTCCTGGCCGGTGTACTGCCCATCTTTGTAGGTTGGTCCCGTGGGCGAGGGCGTAGGTGTCGGCGCACTCGAGTCGGTGGGCGACGGCGAGGCACTGGGCGTCGGGGTCGCCTGGACATCCGCAGCCGGCGTGCGCGGTCGCGCCTGGGCCGGAGTCTTGAAGCTGAACAGCAACACCACCGCGATCGCGGTGGCGACGATGGCAACGGCGGCGCGGGTTGGCATGCTCGACCTCAAAGCAGCGCGAAGCGCTCGAAATGGATTTGCGAGTCCGGTACACCGATCGCCCGGAGAATCTCCTGTATCCGGTCCATCATCGAGGCCGGCCCGCAGACGAAGACGTCCCGTGATTCCACGTCGGGGACGAGCCGCCGGAGCGCCTGGGCCGACAGGGGATCGTCGGGCAACTCGGGCGTGCCCCGCTGGCCGATCAAGTAATGGATGGTTCCGCGGCGATCGCGGATGAGTTTCTCGAGCTCATCCCGGAAGACGACGTCCTCCCAGGAGCGGGCGCGATAGATCAGGGTGATGGCGTCCTTCTTCGGCGGGATCTCCTCGATCAACGCCCGCAGCGGGGTGATCCCAATGCCGCCGGCGACCAGGAGCACCTTCGTGCGGCTCTGGCGCTGGGCGGTGAAGAGCCCATAGGGACCCTCGACGGCGACCCTCGTGCCGGGATGGAGACCCTGCAGGCCGCGGCTATCCTCGCCGATGCCCTTGACCGTGAGCCGGAGGAACCGGTTGTTGAGCGGCGCCGAAAGCGAGAACGGGTGCGTCCGCCACCAGCCATCGCGCGTCAAGAACCGCCAGCGGAAGTACTGGCCGGCGCGCGCCTGCAGCTGATTGAGGTCGCGCCCGGTCACGTAGAGCGAAACCACGCCGGGTGCTTCGGGAACGATTTGCGTCACCCTGAGCTGATGACGAAGGCTCATCCGCAGCGGATGCCCGACGCGGAACGCGAGGAGACACAGGCCAACCGCCACGTACAGCGCGATCCAGTACCAGCGGGCGATGGCATCGTCGGTGAAGTCGGTGCCGACCGCCAGCTCATGGCCGAAGGCGAGGGCGATCGCCAGGTAGGCATAGAGGTGCAAGAACCGCCAGGTCTCCCAGGTCAGGCGCCGTCGCATCATCCTCAGTGAGGTCAGCGCGACCATGATCAACAGGCCGGTGGCCGCCGTCGCCATCAGCATGTAGGGATAGGTCGTGATCAAGGCCCAGGCCTCCGCGGCAAAGGACTTGCCGTCGCCGAGCGCGTAGCCCGCGGTGCTGAGCACCACGTGCCCACCGATCAGGATGGTGACGCTGAACCCGAGCCACCGGTGCCACTGCGCCAGGCCGTCCATCCCGAACCGCCGCTCGAGCCAGGGGCTGCGCGACATCAGCAAGACCTGGACCAGGGCCCCGTAGGTGCCGACCAGGGCTGTGATCTGACCGGCCGCCGTCAGCTTCGCCGACGGGCTGCCGAGCTGATTCAAGGCGCCGTGCCGGACCCACATCGCAACCACAAGGACGGCATTGACGGCGACCACCAGGATGACGTCGCCGGCCGTAAAGACCAGATCTCGCGGGACGAGCTGTCCTCGGTTGCCTCGCCGGTCCGGGGTCTCCTGACGTGCGGTGATGCTGCTCATTCCTTGTTCGTGCCGGGACGCAACGATTCAACGGGCCGCTGCCCGTGAACCGGCTCCATGCTGGCATCCGGCTGTGAACCGGAAATGAGACGCGCCTAATTGTTCGCTAAGAGCCGCCGGCCCCGCTGCGATTGCCTTCGGACCCTACGGCCGCCGCCGAGACCGCAATCGGATCGCTGGCCGGGAACGTCTCCATCAGCGCCTCATCCAGCGCGTCGTACCCGTCGCGGTCGTCGTCCTCGGCGGTCAGCGCTTCGGCTCAGGGGCGATCTTGTCGAGCTCAGCGAGCTCGGCCGGGGCCAGCTCCAGGGCCACCGCGCCGAGGTTTTCCTCCAGGTGGGCCACCTTCGACGTCCCCGGAATCGGCAGCATCACCGGTGAATGCGCCAGCAACCAGGCCAGCGCGACCTGGGTCGGGGTCGCCTGGTTCCGCCGGGCGATCTCCGCGACGACGCCCGCGGCGCCGGCGAGCCCCCCGCCTTCGACGGGGCGCCAGGGCAGGAACGCCAGCTCCTCGAGGGAGCAGAATTCGAGCACGGGCTCAGACGAGCGCTCGAACATGCTGTATCGGTTCTGGACCGACACGATCGGCGTCAACTTCTGTGCCCGCTCAACCTGCTCGACGGTCACGTTGGACAGGCCGATGTGCCGGATCTTGCCTGCAGCCTTGAGGTCCACCAGGGCCCCGACCGATTCCTCGATCGGGACGTTCGGATCCGGGCGGTGAAACTGGTAGACATCGATCTGTTCGACGCGCAAGCGCTTGAGGCTCCCTTCACAGGCGGCGCGCAGGTGCTCAGGACGCCCGTCGGGTGTCCATTCCCCCGGGCCTGGCCGGAGCAAGCCCCCTTTGGTGGCGATGACGAGCTCTTCCGGGTATGGGTACAGCGCCTCCGCGATCAATCGCTCGCTGACCTCCGGACCGTAGGAGTCAGCGGTATCGATGAAGTTGATGCCGAGCTCCACCGCGCGGCGCAGGACGCGCTTGCACTCTTCGCGGTCGGCCGGCTCTCCCCAGATGCCTTCCCCGGTGAGGCGCATGGCGCCAAAGCCAAACCGATTGACCGGCAAATCACCGCCGATGTCGATGGTTCCCGCAAGCGCGGCGTTGACCGTGGTCGTCGTCCGATCTGCCATGACGTCCTCCTGGAAAGCCGCCCCCCGGTGTAGGAAGGGCGGCGTGGCCTAATAGCCCGCCCCGGTGCGGAAAGGGCGGCGCGTAGTGGGCGGCTGTCATCTACTCTAGGCGCAACTCCCGCTACGATGCCACGATGAAGCTCGGTCTCAACTTGCCGTACGAGGGCAGCGTCTCGTTCCCCGAGGCGGCTGAGCTCGCTCAGCGTGCCGAGGCACTCGGCTTCGAATCGGTATGGATGCCCGAGGCGTATGGCACCGATGCCGTCTCCATCCTTGGCGCCCTCGCGGCGCGCACCGAACGGATCCAGCTCGGCACCGGCATCGTCAACGTATTCAGCCGGACGCCCGCCCTCCTCGCGCAAACGGCGGCCACGCTCGACTTGATCTCCGGCGGCCGGTTCATCCTGGGACTGGGGACCAGTGGCCACCAGGTCATCAGCGGCTGGCACGGCATGGCTTTCGATCGACCGCTGCTCCGGATGCGGGAAACCATCGCCATCGTCCGCCAGGTTTTGCGGCGCGATCGCCTGCTCTTCGAGGGCGAGGTCTTTCATCTCGACAAGGGCCTCAAGCTCCTGGCGCGGCCCGTGCGGGAGACGGTGCCGATCTACCTGGCGACGCTGACCCCGGGCGGCCTTCGCCTCACGGGTGAGGTCGCCGACGGCTGGATCCCCACCCTCTTCTCTCCCGGCCACATGGATCTCTTTCGCCCGAACCTCGAGGCGGGGGCGCGCGTTGCCGGCCGCTCCCTCGATTCCCTTGCCATCGCCCCGCACGTGCCGGTCAGCATCGACGATGACCGCGCTCGCGCGCGTGAGGCGCTGAAGCCCTGGGTTGCGCTGTACGTGGGGGGCATGGGGTCAAAAAGCAAAAACTTCTACAACGACCTCGTCAGCCAGTACGGCTTCGCCGATGATGCGCGCAGGCTGCAGGAGCTGTACCTCGGCGGCAAACAGCTCGAGGCAATCCGCCGGGTGCCCGATGCCCTGGTCGACGCCATCAGCATTGCCGGGCCACCCTCCTACGTTCGCGAACAGCTCGGCGTGTGGGCGTCCGCCGGTGTCACGACCGTGCTGGCCAGCGTTCACGGTAAGACGCAGACCGATCGCCTCCGCACCCTCGAGATGCTGGCGGCAGCCGCCGGCGGAGTGCACTAGCATCAGTCCAGGACGGCAACATTTCAGAGTGAGGTGGCCCAGATATGCCTGTACGTACCGCGGAAGCCAGGTGGCAACGCTCGCTGCAAGACGGATCGGGAACGATGCGGCTGGGAAGCGGCGCCTTCGAAGGGGCGTATTCGTTCAAGAGCCGGATGGAGGATGGTCCCGGCACAAATCCTGAAGAGTTGATCGGCGCGGCGCATGCCGGCTGCTTTTCGATGGCGTTCGCCAATGGCCTCTCGCAGGCGGGCCACAAGCCGCAGGAAATTCGGACCACGGCAACGGTGCATTTCGACAAAGGCGAACAGGGATGGGGGATCTCGCGCATCGATCTCGCGACCGAAGGCAATGTGCCGGGCATCGACGAGGCAACCTTCAAGCGCCTTGCGGAAGAGGCAAAGAAGAACTGTCCCGTCTCCAAGGCCCTCGCAGCCACGCCCATCACGCTCAGCGCCACGCTGAAGAGCGGCGTCACAGCCTAGCGAAAACCGATGAAGGCGATGCGGCTTCGGGCGGCGAAGCAACCCCTTCGCCTCGAAGACGTGCTCGTGCCCACGCCGGGCGCCGGTCAACTCCTGGTCCGGGTCTCTGTCTGCGCCGTGTGCCGAACCGATCTCCACATCGTGAGCGGCGAGTTGAAGGACCCGAAACTCCCGCTCGTGATCGGTCACATGATCGTGGGGCGCGTCGAGGGCGCCGGTCAGGGCGCACACCGCTTTGCGCCCGGCCAGCGGATCGGCGTTCCCTGGCTCGGCTCCGTCGACGAGACCTGCCGCTTCTGCCGCCGGGGTCTCGAGAACCTTTGTGTGAACGCGCGCTTCACCGGCTATCACATCGATGGCGGTTATGCCGAGTTTTGCGTCGCCGACGAACGCTTTTGTTTTGCGCTGCCCGACAGTTATGCGGACCTGCATGCCGCACCCCTGCTCTGTGCGGGTCTGATCGGCTATCGCGCGCTGCGGCTGGCGGGTGACGCGCAGCGCGTCGGTCTCTATGGCTTCGGCGATTCGGCGCACATCATCGCGCAGGTCGCCCGTTACCAGGGTCGACGCGTCTTCGCCTTTACCTCGCCTGGCGATAGGGAGAGGCAGGAATTCGCGCGCAGCCTCGGCGCCGAATGGGCCGGCGACTCGACGATCGCCCCGCCGGAGCCGCTCGATGCCGCGCTGATCTTCGCGCCCGTCGGTGCGCTGGTGCCGGCCGCGCTCACGGCCCTCGACCCGGGCGGGGTCGTCGTGTGTGCCGGCATTCACATGAGCGACATTCCGAGCTTTCCCTACGAGCTGCTGTGGCAGGAGCGCCAGGTCCGCTCCGTCGCCAACCTGACGAGGCGCGACGGCGAGGAGTTCCTCGAGTTGGCGCCAAAGGTCCCGGTCCGGACCGAGGTGCATCCCTATCCCCTCGCCGAGGCGAACGCGGCCCTCGACGACCTTGCCCACGGTCGCTTTC
>DATBYO010000089.1:0-6199 GCA_036513655.1 Candidatus Dormiibacterota bacterium
GCAATCGGCAGCCAGCCACCTGAGCGAAACGGCCACCGGGACGATCGATCCCAGCGCCGCGATCCGGGGCGCCTACCAGCGCGACCATGTCGCCCTCGAGCGCCTGCGTCAGCAAGCGTCGCAGTTGAAGGCGAGCGCGCACCCGGCCTTCGACCAGTTCATCTCCGACCAGGAAGCCGCGCTGCTCGCCGCCGAGAGGGCTGCCCTGACGACCAGCCGGCCCGCATCGTCGAGCACGATCGCCGCGATGGACAAGCTGGTGGCCGCGGCGGAGGCGGAGCTCGGCCGGCAGCTTTCTGTGACGGCTAACGCCAAATCTAAGAGCTCGCAGCAGGGCGGACAATCGCAGGGCAACAAGCAGTCCGGCGGGTCGAAGGGCGGCAGCTCCGAGGGCGGCAACTCCCAGGGTGGCAACCCCCAGGGTGGCAACTCGCACGGCGGCAACTCGCACGGCGGCAACTCGCAGAGCGGCAACTCGCAGAGCGGCAACCATTAGCACGCGGATCGGACTTTGGGTTGATCGCAGTTCGCCGATGCCCTGGCGGCGCTAGCCTGAGGCCGAGGAGGAGCAATGGTTATCAAGACGACGAACCGAATGCTCGCAATCGTCATTGCCATCTTCCTGGCGAGTGGGATCGTCGCCCATGCAGCTCAGCCGCGGCCGCGGCCACTCACGCCCGGAACGCTCCCCACCGATCTGCAAGCGGCCGCCAGCCGGGTGAGTGAAATGGCCATCGGCGCGATCGATCCGAGTGCGGCCATCCGGAGCGCCTACCTGCGCGACCTTGTGGCCCTCGAGCGCCTGCGCCAGCAGGGGGCCCCCTTGCCGGCCGGCCCGTACGCCGCCTTCAGCCAGTACATCTCCGACCAGGAAGCGGCGCTGACCGAGCTCGAAAGGACGGCTCTGGCCAGCAGCCGGCCGGTCTCGTCGCCCACGATTGCGGCGATGGACGAGCTGGTGGCCGCGGCTCAGGTTGAACTGAACCGCCACCTGACCATGGCAGGCCTCAGCTCGAAGGGCTCCGAATAGGGCGGCCTTTAGGCGACGGCCGCTTGTCGGCAGCGACCCCAGCTTCCTAGCTTCGCAAGGTACCAATGACATAACCGGGCAACGCTCCTGGCTGGTGGGCCGGGGGCGGGTGGTGTATCCTACCGGCGCTTGAAGCGCCTCAGCCTCATCCCGTTGCTCGTGCTGCCCGTGTTGGCCGCCTGCTCGGCCCCAACCAGCGGCCCGACCGGCAGTTCACCGATTGCCGCGCACGCCGCCACGACTCCCTCGCCGACCCCGACGCCGACTCCCACCCCGCCGGCGCTGACCCTGGCCAGCATCTTCGGCGACGCCAAGCCGGATCTGAGCGCGTACGACCCGTCGCAGATTCGGGTGATCATCGCGACCGGCGACGTGATTCCGGCGCGTGAGGTCAACTACCAGACTGTCCTTCACAAGGACTGGCTCTACCCATGGCGGAAGACCGCCGACTACCTCAAGACCGGCGACCTGCTCTACATCAACCTCGAATCGCCGCTGATCCAGAGCTGCCCGATCATCCACGGCGGCTTCAAGTTCTGCGGCGATGCGCGCGCGATCGCCGGCCTCGACTATGCGGGCGTCAACGTGGCCAACCTGGCCAACAACCACCTGACGAATTTCGGACCGGCCGGCACCAACGCGACCCAGATCCTGCTCTCGAAGCACGGGATCGGCATGTCGGGACTCGGCCTCTACGAGATCCGCGACATCCGTGGCGTCAAGTTCGCGTTCCTCGGCTTCAATGGGGTCGGCACCCACATCGACCGGGTGGAGCTGAAGCGCGAGATCGACCTGGTCCGTCCCAAGGCGGACGTCGTGGTGGTCGCGTTCCACTGGGGAAAGGAGTACGAATCCCTCCCGGTCGCCGGTCCCGGGATCGCCCCCGACAATCCGAGGGAGATCGGCCACCTGGCGATCGATGACGGCGCCGACCTGGTGATCGGCAACCATCCGCACTGGGTGCAGCCCGTCGAGATCTACAAGGACCATCTGATCACCTACGCGCACGGCAACTTCATCTTCGACCAGATGTGGTCACAGGAGACCCGCGAAGGCGTGGTCGGCCGTTATACGTTCTATGGCTCGCGACTCGTGCGCGTCGACTACCGACCGCTGGTGATCGACAACTACGCGCAGCCGCGCTGGCTGGACGACACGACCGGGGAAGGCAAGGCGATCATCGACAAGATGGTTAAGGGCTCGCAGCAGCTCGCTGCGGGCTGAGCGCCGCGGCCTCGGAGCCGTCGGGCGAGGCAAAGGCCTCGATCTCGACCGATCCGCTCCGGTAGACCGAGAGGTATCGCTCCGCCATGTGACGCGGGCTGAACCTTGCGCGCGCCACCTCTGCGCAGCGTACCCGGTCGATCTCGTCGATACGGCCGACCGCCTCCACCAGACCGTCGGCGTCCTCGGCCAAAAAGCCGGTGACGCCCTCTTCGATCAGCTCCGGCGTCGATCCGGAGCGTAGCGCCACGATCGGGGTGCCGGCCACCATGCACTCGACCATCGCCAGCCCGAAAGGCTCCGACCATAGCAGGGGAAAGATGCCGGCGGCAGCACGAGAGATGAGCCGCGCCTTCTGGGCACCGGCGACATTCGGGTAGTACTCGATCGTCGGGCTGAGGAAGGGCTCGACCTGCTCCTCGAAGTACCGCATCCCTTCCTCGGAGCGTTCCACCTTGCCCGCGAGGATGAGCTTGCGGCCGGCGCGCTGCGCCACCTGGATGGCGAGATGCTGGCCTTTGTCGGGCGTGATCCGGGCGACCTCGATCAAATAACGCTCGTGCGTCGCGCTGGGCGACGCGGCGGGCAGCTCAACGGCGTTGTGGACGATGCCGGCCAGCTTCAGCGATGGTGCGCTGGCAGCCTGGCTGACGCTGATGGCGCAGAGGTGGGCCCGACTGTCGACCTCTTTGTAGAACGTGACCATCGATTCAACCAGCTCGCCGTGAATCGTGTGGGCGACCACCGGGGCCACCTGGCTTTGGAGTGCGAGCAGCAGGCCCTCGAAACCGGTGTGGTCGTGGATGACGTCGAAGCGCTGGCCGGCCATAGCGGCGTAGACCCGGGCAAGGTAGGTGGCCAGACGAGCGGCCTCCGCCTGCCCACCAAGGTCATGGCTCCAGGCCGCGTCGGCCAGCATGGTGACGCCAGCCTCCGAGCCCTCCGCGCCGAAGACGGTGACGTCATGCCCCAGGCGACGAAGCTCCGTATGGAGCAGATGCACCACAAGCTCCGTCCCCCCGTATCCCCTGGGCGGCAACGGGTACCAGGGGGGCGCGACCATCGCGATCCGAAGGGTGTCCTCCGCCGCGCGTCACCTCCCCAATGGCCGGCTGGGCCTCCCCGATGATACCGATCCTCTGCGCCGCGACCGGTTCAATGAAAATTGATAGCGGCAGCAACTAGATCACCGACAAACTCCGCGTCTGGCTTTTCCCAATTCAGCCAGCGTAAAGTTGGCTTTGGTGGACGCGGCGCTCCAAATCGTTCAGGCCGTGGTCAGCCTCAGCTTCCTGGCTCTGGGCGTCTTCACCGTCGTGGACTGGCTGCGCCACCGGGAGCGGAGCCGCGGCTACCTGGCGCTGGCCCTGGCCACGCTTGGCCTGACCAGTGTCGTGGGCCAGGTGAATACGCTCACCGGCTACCGGTTCGGCACCCTGATCGGGGATCTCGCCCTCGTCTTCTTCATGTCCTCGGGCTACGCCCTCCTCCTGTTTCGCGACAGCTTCATCCCGCTGAGCCGACGGTTGCAGATTGGCGCGCTGGTGCTCACCGTGGCGGCGACCGTCTTCGCGCTCGTGGTGCTTGTCCCGGGCGGTCCGAACCGCCGGCCCACACCGGTGCAGTCGGCGGCCACCATCGCCCTGGTCCTCGTCTGGTCCGCTTGCGTCATAGAGCCGATCGTCCGCTTCTGGGCAGCCGCCCGGCGCCGGCCGGCCGTCCAGCGGGCGCGATTGCGAGCGCTGGCAGGCGGCTACGGCGCCATCGTCCTGATCCTCCTGGTTGCCGGCTTTGGTGGATCCGCGGCCACCAACCCCACCGTGCAGTGGCTCTTCGAAGTCGTGGCGATCATTGCGCTGCCGTTGCTCTATGTCAGCTTTGCCGCACCGAGGTGGCTGCGCCGCCTCTGGCGCCAGCGGGAGGAAGAGCAGTTTCGCGAGGCCATGCACGACCTGGTCCTCTTCAGCCCGGACCGTTCGACCCTGGCCAAGCGCGCCGCCGAGTGGGGACTCCGGCTGGTCGGGGCCGATGGCATCGCGATCGTCGACGCGAACGGCGAGGTGCTGGCGATTCGCGGTCTGGCATCGGATGCCGCGCATTGGCTGGCCGAACGCGTCGACCCCAAAGGCCAGCCGCGGTTGCTCGCTACGCCGGGCTCGAGACGCGAGGATGCCATTGTTGTCCCGCTACCGCTCGATGCCGGCATGGGAGCGATGGTGGTCGTTTCCGGTCCCTACACGCCGTTCTTCGGCACCGACGAGGTCGCTCGCCTGCGCGGCTACGCGGCGAACATCACGGCGGCGCTCGATCGCACCCGGGTCACCGAGCGCCTGGCGGCCCTGGAAAAGACGAAGACCCAGTTCCTAAATCTCGCCTCGCACGAACTGCGCAGCCCACTGGGCGTGATCAACGGCTACCTATCGATGTTGGAGCAGGGCTCTCTCGGCCAGCTCAAGGATTCCGGCCAAAGGGCGGTGGAGGTGCTAAAGGCGAAGACCCTCGAGTTGAACGTGCTGGTGGCGCAGATGCTGGATGCGGCGCGACTCGAGGACGGCCGGCTGGCGCTGAAACGCGATCGGCTGGATCTTCGTGAGCTGGCGGGCCAGGCGATGCGGACGGTCGAGCCGCTCGCCGGCCCGGATCACACGTTGACGCTCGAAACGCCGCCCATTGATGTGCTCGTATTCGGCGACGCCGACCGGATCACGACGATCGTGAGCAACCTGCTCGAGAATGCCATCAAGTACTCGCCCGGCGGCGGCAAGATCCGGTGCGTCGTGTCAGCGGCAGATCATGTCGCGACATTGAAGGTCGTCGACACGGGCATCGGCATCGCTCGCGAGGACTTGCCTCGCTTGTTCAACCGGTTCGAGCGGATCCAACACCGTGAGGCCAGCCACGTCAGCGGCACCGGGCTGGGTCTCTACCTTTCGCGTGAGCTGGCCCGCCAGCATGGCGGCGACATCCTCGTAGAGTCCCAGCTGCAGTCCGGCAGCACCTTCACGCTCTCGTTACCCCTGGCCCTCCCGGCTCCCGAGGCGAGCGAGGCGGTCCGGACCGAGCCCGAGCCGGCGGTGCCGCATCTACACATCGTGGGCGCCGACGTCGAAGCGGAGTCGGAGCCGCGGCTGGCTTAACGCCCGACGCGCAGCTGGCGCAGGGTTTCGCGCATCTGGTTGAGGTGGAAGCGGTCGTGCCCGGCGAGCATGCGGAACATCAGGTCGTAGCTCTCGGGTCCGCGCTCAGCATGCATCGCCACCCGCGCGCGATCCTCCGCCGAGGTTCGCCGCCAGAGGCGAAGATTGGCGGCACGCGTCCCCGAAAAGACCGCGAGCAGTTCGTCGGGTTCGTCGTCATTGTGGTGCAGGCGCACGACCCATTCGTCCTGGTCGTAGCCAAGGAGGGGCGGCCGGTCCTGGCTGATCGTCCAGCGATAGCGTCCGGACATCACGATCTCTGCGTCGGCGATATGACCCAGCAGCTCGACCACCGACCACTCGTCGCGCGCCGGTCGGCGCCGTAGATCGGAGCCCGCATCATCGAGAACCGACCGCAGGGCCGCCTCCGTGAGCGCCTGAACCTGGGCGGGGTCGTCCTCACCGAGCAGCGTGAGGAGGAGCTGCTGATAGGCACGCCCCTGGGTCAGAGCGTCTGGTGACGTCGCCCTGGCATCCATCGATCAGTTGCCGGGCTGGGTCGCTCGCTTCGGCATCGACTCGGTATCGCCGACGACCCGGCGGACGCGAGCCGCGACACCCAACGCGTCCAGCCCGAGCTGCTTGAGCAACTCCGCCTGTCCGCCCTGCTCGATGAACGTATCCGGAACCGCCATCACGGTGACCGGTATCCCGAGCGGCCCGAGCGCTTCAGATACGGCTGATCCAAACCCACCGGTAGCGACGTTGTCCTCCAACGTAAGCACCGCCGGATGACGGCGCGCCCAGC
>DATBYO010000090.1:0-13168 GCA_036513655.1 Candidatus Dormiibacterota bacterium
GACCGACCCCGCCAGCGCCAGTCGTTCGGCCTCAGCGCCGGAGCCTGAACTGGATGCGAATCGTCATTGTTGGCACGGTTGGAGGGCTCCTCATTGTCGGTGGGTTGGCGGCCGCAAACTCCCTGGCGAAGGGATGGAACACGGGAGGCGCATTTGGCGTCCCCAAGGACTTTCCGATCTACCAGGGCGCAACGCTGATCGGGGTCAAGGAGTCCATTGGATCGAATGGAACGTCGGTCAGCGCCAGCTGGAATGCCGACGCTTCGGTCGATACCGTGACCGCGTTCTATGCCGGCCGGTTGAACCAGCCGCCATGGGCGATCACGGCGAAGAACGCCATCGACGGAACCTGGAAATTTCGGCGCACGGATAGCAACACGACGGGCCTCATCCAGCTGTCGGGCCACGGCCAGCAAACCCGCATCGACATCTTGCTCGTCAAATAACGCCCGCGAACTGCGATCCGAGCAGGTTACTGAGAAGACTGACCACCCCCGGGTCGTTCCCGACGTAGATGACAAGAACCCGCCCCTTGAGAAAGAGGTGCGGCGGCGCCACCCAGTCGACAATCGTGTTGGAGTTCCCGCTCCCGTCAGCTCGGATCTGATGCGCATCGTCAGCGGCCGCCGCCGCCGTGCTGTATTCAAAGAGTTGGGCATCGGCGGGCCCGGCAAGGCCTCCGCCGCTCAGGCGGACTGTCGTGCCCGATTGCGGGTGCAGGAAGGGTTGCGCCAAAGTTCCTGTGATGTCCACGGCCACCCGTGTGCGAAGCGCGTCGATCAGGGTCGCCCGATCCATGACCGGGCCAAAGTGGCTTTGCGGGGCGGACCCACACGCCGCCAGCAGGAGCCCGATGAGCACCAATAGAGGTTTCACGTTCGGCAACCCTAAGACGAGCGATCCGGGCGAAAAGTTCCACCGGCGCGGGAACCTTAGGATGTCGGCGTGGGGCGTCGGCCACGGCTGGCGGTGGTGTGGGCAGCTGCCGTGGTTGGCATCGGATTCGTCGCTGCCGAGGCGATCGTTCTCAGCGCCCCCCTTCGTGACTACGACGAGGGCGTCTACTGGCAATCATTCCGCGCCCTCGCGCGCGGTGAGCCGCTGTTCAGCTCGATATTTGCTCCGACGCCGCCTGGCTTCTACTACGCGCTGTTGCCGTTCTACTGGCTGGCGCACTCCCTAACCGGCCTTCGGATCGGCGTCCTCGTTTTCGGAGTGATCGGATTAGCCGCGACCTATGTCGCGGGCCGCTTGCTGGCCGGTGAGGTGGCCGGGCTGGTCGCCATGGCCCTGGCCGCAACGAGCCCGCTGTATCTGCAACAGTCGGCGATTCTGCAGGCCGACGGGCCGGCGGTCGCGATGAGCGTGGTGGCAGTCTCGCTGGCGTTGCTGGCGGTGCGACGCGACGGACGGATGCGCGATGCGCTGGCGGCGGCCGCCGGGTTGGCGCTGGCGGTTTCGGTCGGGATCAAGCTGTTGGGAGCTCTGACGGCGGTGCCGACCGTCATTCTCTTGCTCCGCGCGCCGAGAGGGCGGAGCCGGCTGCTTCTGTTCACCGTCATTGGCGGCCTGCTGGGGTCGGTGGCGCTGCTGCTGCCCGCGCTCGGCTCGCCGAGTGCGGCATTCGACGACCTGGTCCTGAGTCACCTGCGCGCCGGCCAGGCGGCGGCCGGTGGCCCTTCGACAAATCTGAGGCTCTTGCTGCTGAACCGGGAGCTACCGCTCGAGGCGCTCGCTGTGGTTGGGGCCTTCATCGCGGTGCTGCGCCGCAGTCGCGCCGTGATCCCCTTGCTGGCCTGGGCGGGGGTGTCGTTGGCTGCCGTCATCCTTTACAAGCCGCTCTTTCCACATCACCTCGTGATGCTGACTCCGCCGCTCGCGCTCCTGGCGGCGGTCCGAATTGCCCCCGGTCCCCACCCCGCCCCCCAGAAGGGGAGGGAAATGGGCGAGTGGGGGCGGTTACTTCTGGCCGGATTGGTGATGGTGACCGGCATCTACATCGGCGTCAAGGACATTCGCCTGGCGCTGGTTCCTGATCCCCACGGCGCGGAGACGGCGGCGATCGCCGCGGCCAGCCGGCCTGGGGAGTTCTGGATCAGCGACGACCCCTACGCGATCGCGGCCGCCGACCGCGACGTCCCGGCGCCGCTGGTGGACACCTCCTACCAGCGAACGGGGGCCGGGCTTCTGACGGTGGCCACCCTGGAGGCCGCCCGGGAGCGGTATCGGGTGCGCTGGGTTCTGATCGACAGCTCCCGGCTCGACGCCGTTCCCGGATTTCGCGACTGGCTCAACGCCCATTTCCAGGCTGTCCAGAAGCTGGGTGGCGCCGCTACGATCTACCGGGCTACGGAATTCTAAGTAGGATCGGCCCAGGTTTCACTGAGCCGTCACTTTTTCGCGGCAGACTGCGCTCACCGTTTCGACCTCCTGGCCACGATCGGATGCCACACTAGGCGCAGTCTCTTTCACAGGAGGTGAAACCAATGTTTACCACCATCTACAACAAGATTCGCGAACTGCTCAACCGTGAGGAAGGGCAGGGTATGGTCGAGTACGCCCTTATCCTCGTCTTGATCGCTGTCGTGGTCATCGTAGTTCTGATCATCCTCGGCAACCAGGTCAAGAACGTCTTCTGCAACATCTCGGGCGGTCTGGGCCAGTAGGCCTTCCATCGCAAGAGACAAAGGGCCCCAATGTGGGGCCCTTTTTCTTTTGTGCAGAATAGGATCATCGCTTCGTCCACCAGGCAGCAGGAGGATCAGGTATGGGACGGCCATCGCACTTCGAGATCACGGCAGATGACCCCGAGCGGGCGGCAGCGTTCTATCGCAAGGCGTTCGGCTGGGAGTTCAACGACTGGGGTGGGCCTTTCAAGTACTTGCTGGCTACCACCGGTCCCAAGGACCAGATCGGGATCGACGGCGCGATCATGCCACGCCACGAAACGAAGCAGGCGGTGATCAACACCATCAGCGTGGACACCTGGGAGGAGGGTGCGCGGGCGGTCAAGGAAGCCGGCGGTAAGGTCTTATCGGAAAAGGACGCGGTGCCGGGCCAGGGCTATTTCTCGTACTGCCGCGACACCGAGGGCAACGTCTTCGGAATCTTCGAGGCTAACCCGGCGGCCAAGGCGGCTGCTCCGGCGGGCGCCACCCAGGAGAAGCCGAAGAGCTAGGCTGCGGCGACCGGCGCGCCTTCTTCGTTGGCCGGCTGCCGGCCGCGCAGGGGCACATCGTTGAGGAAGACCGACGCGATCAGCGCGAGGATGAGGACCGCACCTCCAAAGAGGAAGACCTCGTGGAGGGTGGCCGCCAGTCCAACGCGGATCGCGTGAAGGACCTGATCGAAGGCAGCGGCGGCTTGCGGTCCGGCCGATACCGCCTGCGCCCGGAGGGCTGCGAGGTGCGCCGGATCGAAGAGCGTTTGCGGGCTGCCGCCGCTCGGGATGAAGCGGGCGGCCTGAGCCGGTAGGTTCAGCACGCGCAGCTGCTCGCCGATATTCACCGGTAGGCGCTGGCTGAGCACCGAGCCAAGGACGGCGGTGCCGATCGTCCCGCCGATCTGCCGCCAGAACTGCACCTGGCTGGTCGCGACGCCGAGGAACTCGCGAGGGAGTGCGGCCTGGACGGCATTGATGAAGAGTGGGAAGGTCGCGCCGAGTCCCGCCCCCACCAGCACGATGTCGCGCACGACCTCGAGGCTCGAGGTCGAGACCGTCACTTGCGACAGTAGCCACATGCCCAGCATCATCAGCAAGATGCCGGCGGTGCCGAGGAACCGGTAGTAACGGATGCGGACCATCGCCTGCCCGACGACCGTGCTGGACACAATCAGGCCGAGCATCATCGGGGTGAGCAACTGGCCCGAGTTGGTCGCGGTCACGCCGAGAACGCCCTGGTAGAGGAGTGGCACGAAGACGATCGTGCCGAACATGCCAAACCCCGTGAGAAAGCCCGCGATCATCGAGACGCTGAAGGTGGAGTTCTTGAAGAGCGCGAACGGCACGATGGGGTGCTCCGACCGCTGCTCGACCACGAAGAAGGCGGCGAGCAGGAGCGCGGCGAGAGCGAGCAGACCCATCACCTCAGGCGAGGTCCAGGAATGATCGCGGGTGATCGAGAGCGCGATCATCAGTGGGATCAGACCGGCGGTAAGGGTGCCCGCACCGAGAAAGTCGATATCCCGGAGCGAGGCTTTGGAGCGGACGTAGGGCATCGTGGACAAAACGAGCAGCACCGCGACGATGCCGATCGGCAGGTTGACATAGAAGACCCAGCGCCAGCCCAGGTTGTCCGTGATGTAACCGCCGGCCGTTGGGCCAAGGATCGATGAGAGCCCGAAGACGGCGCCGAACAGGCCCTGGAGGCGGGCGCGGCGGGCCGGCGGGAACAGGTCACCAATAACCGCGAAGACGGTCGCGAACAAGATGCCGCCGAAGAGGCCCTGGATGCTGCGGAAGACGATCAGCTCCAGCATGTTGTGCGACTGTCCGCACAGCGCCGAGGCGACGACGAATCCGATCATGCCGGCGAGCAGGAACGGCTTACGGCCGAACAGGTCGCCAAGCTTGCCCGCGATCGGGACGGTGATCGTCGAGGCGACGAGATAGGCGGTGACGACCCAGGAGTAATAGTTCAGCCCGTTGAGGTCGGCAATGATCCGCGGCATCGCGGTGCCGACGATCGTCTGATCCAGCGCCGCGAGCAGCAGCGCCATCATGGTCCCAGCCACGACGCCAATGGTGGCCCACCGGGTCAGCCCTTCGGTCATATGACTGCCGGTGTCGGCCGGGCCGATCGAACCTTGGGGTTGCTGGCTCATGCGGTCCTCCCAGTGGCAACCGTCGCGCCGGTCATATTTTCGATCAACGTCAGGCAGGCGTGGCGCAGCTGCTCGAGCTCGTCGATGGACAGGCCCGATGCGATTTTCATCTGCCAATTCAATCCTTCGCCTCGCATGCTTTCGAGCCGCTTTCCGCCGGCGGCGGTAAGTCGCGCGTAGATGGAGCGCCGGTCGTCCGGATCGTCCACGCGTTCCACGAACCCGTCGCGTTCCAGGTGATCGATCAATCCGGTCACGTTGCGCGGCGTCACTTCCAGCTGCTCGGCCAGCTCGCCGAGCGGCAACTGATGCCCGGGCGCCGCCGCAAGCTGAAAGAGGACATGGAGACGCCCCTCGCTCAGGCCATGCGTCTCGGCCCAGCGATCCATCAGCTGGCGGGTGAGCCGGGCCGTGATCCGAAGGGCGGTCATGGCCTCGACGGCGCGCATCTCCTTCTCGGAAAGGCCACGCCGCGTGCTGATGATGGCCTGGCGGAAGCGGCTGTCGTACAGCCGGCCGGCCCGGTCGGTTGCCAGGGTACCGTTGAACCGGCAGTCGCCCTTGATCTCAGAGAACTGCATAATGAACCGCTTCATTATTCCCAGTTGCAGCATCGCTGTCAAACGGCGATCTCAACGAGAGATCGGTGAC
Organism: Candidatus Dormiibacterota bacterium; assembly: GCA_036513655.1. Lineage (GTDB taxonomy): Bacteria > Chloroflexota > Dormibacteria > CF-121 > CF-121 > CF-13. Next base: position 5,476 of record DATBYO010000090.1, read on the forward strand.
CCGGGCCGGCTATCGATGCCAGGATGTCTAAGAGGCTGAAGTCGGGGAGGCTTTGCCCTCGGCGCTCAACGCTTTATAGGCGATTTCCATCGCTCGCGCGAGCCGCTTCGATGCGGTGAATCTGCCTTCTGACAGAACGACAGGATAGAGGTCCAGCTCACGAACTTTGTCCATGATCGCGTGCGTGCTGATGCCGGTCCGTTCAATTTCCATATGGGTACAACTCCGTTCGTGTGACGTCCATGTGAAATGGGGCAAACAGCCCTCCACCTGTCCTCCACCCACGTGAGGGAAAATGAGGGCTCGGCATGGCCAAGTTGATCTACTCGGCGATCACCTCGCTCGACGGGTACATCGCGGACGAGGAAGGCAACTTCGACTGGGCTGCGCCGGACGAGGAGGTGCACGCCTTCGTCAACGACCTCGAACGTTCGGTCGGCACCTACCTTTACGGGCGCAAGATGTACGAGGTGATGGTCGCCTGGGAGAACCCTCACTCCATCGGCGACGACTCGGCTGCCGTCCAGGACTTCGCGAAAATATGGCAGGCGGCCGACAAGATCGTGTATTCCAGGACGCTGGAGAAGGCCTCCAGTGATAGGACGCGGATCGAGCGTGTCTTTGACCCTGAGGCGGTCCGTCAGATGAAAGCGCAGGCGCGAGGTGACATCACGGTGGGTGGTCCCGAGCTGGCTGCCCAGGCGATCAAGGCCGGGTTGGTCGACGAGCTCCAGTTGTTCGTTACGCCGATCATCGTGGGAGGCGGCGAACGGTCTCTCCCCACGAATGTCCTTGTGAAGCTCGACCTGCTGGACGAACGCCGTTTCCGCAACGGCGTGGTTTTCCTCCGCTACCGCGTCAGAGGAAACGCGGCGTAGGCGCCGCGAGCCTCAGGGTCCTCCACCAGGCGCGAACTGCCAGTGCTCCTGGTCGATCTTCCATTCGCCCGCGTCCCGAACCAGGTGGAGATCCAGATCGACAATATTGGTGGCAACCGGCCGGCTGGCTACAGGCTGATACCAGAACTGGGCAGTCTTGAACCAGAGCGTCACCTCGGCGCTGACTTTCGCGGTCTGGCCGGAGACCTGAACGTCCTTCATGTCCAATGCCTTGACGCCGCCGATGCGCCCACCGCCTCCCGCTTTGGCCATCGCTCGGACTTCGTCCTGACGCTCGGTCACCTTACGGGTCAGGAGCGTCCCGACGTAGTACTTCGCGAGCTCGCTCTGGACGTGATCGAGCACCGGCTGCACCACGTCAGCGGAGCTGCCTGGGCCGTTGTATCCCGCTGGCACCGTGTCGAGGTTCAGCTCCGCGGTCTGCACGCCGCGGACGACATCGGCCAGCGCCGCCGACTCTGCGGACGGCGGCTGCCCACACCCGGTTGCCAGCACGCTAACAACGGCGGCGGCGACGAACACGGCCGTCGGACGGGTCATGTTGTTTAGAACGGCAGGCTCAGGCCGAGGTTTCGATCGTGCGTCTCGAGCGGGCGACTACGCCGTCTGGCTGACCGCCACCGCCACTGGGAGTTCGGGCTTCACGGGTTCGAGAAAGCCGCGGATCAGTTCGTTCAACTCCTCGCACTTGGCGACAATCAAATCGCAAGCTCGCGCGCGCTGCTCGGGCGTGAGCTCTTCCGATCTCATCAGCTGGGCGTAACCATGGATGATCGTGAGGGGTGTGCGCAAGTCGTGGCCGAGGGTAGCCAACTCACCGAATTCTCCGGGTCGTGTGGCGGGCCCCAACGCTTCCTCTACCGCATAGCTTGCCTTGCGTACGGCGATTGTCAAGAGGGCGTTTCGCCTTGCAGATGGGCGGGCCAACCTCTTATAATCCCCTCAGGGTAAAATCTGACAGCGCGTCACTCCGGTTGGAGGTGTGCGGCGTGGTGCAGTTCGTGACCCTGGTTCAGACTCGACCAGGCGGTGCAGCGGGTAAGACCGGCTCGCGGGGCGCCGCCCATGCCGCCCAGTGGCAGCATCTGAGTTATCAGATCCAACTGGTGGGCGGCCGGGTCAGCCAGATCTGGAATGTCCTCGGCAACGACTACGACCTCCTCTTCATGGGGGATGCCGACGATCCGAAGACGCTGCACCGGATCGATGCCGTCTGCAAGGGAGAGGGTTACGCGTCCAAGACCCACCCGGCGATCGAGGCGGAGGAGTACGCCCGGCTGGTCGAGGAAACGGCCGAGGTTCTGAGCTACGGCACCCGGCGCCAGCAGCGCAGAGAGCGCACGGAGCGCGACGAGGCTTAACCGCCCTCACCCTGCCCTCCTCGGACGGGGAGGGACCTTATCTACCGCGAGCCGGCGGTGGCTGGCTCGAGGTTGGCCACGGCGGGGATGAGCTTTTCGCCGATGATCTCGAGCGGCTTGATGCGGTCGACGTGTGGCACGCCGCCGATCACAGTCTGGATGCCCATGCCGGCGAGCCAATGCAGGCCGCCGAGGACCTTGTCGACTTTTTCGCCGTTGTCACCGACGTCGAAGGAGAACATCGCGGTCTTCTCGATGTCGTCATAGTTGCGGCCGACCGCCGTGCAGTGCTCGCGCAGGATGTCGAGTTTGCGCGGAAGTTCGGGGCTGGGAAACAGGTTGCAGGCCTGCGCGTACTGGGCGACCAGTCGCAGCGTTTTCTTCTCGCCGCCGCCGCCGATCAGGATCGGTGGATGAGGGCGGGTCAGGGACTGGGGCGAGTTCAGCAGTCGCTCGGGCTGATAGTGCGTGCCGGGGAGCGGTTGCTCGCTGCCTCGCTTGCCTTCCCACATCGCCAGGCAGATCTGTAGCGTTTCCTCGAGGCGCTCGAAACGCTCCTTGATCGGCGGGAAGGGGATGCCCAGGCCGCGGCTCTCGGCCTCGTTCCAGGCGGCGCCGATTCCGAGCCAGGCGCGCCCGCCTGAGAGCACGTCGAGCGTCGTGACGGTCTTCGCGAGGATGCCCGGGTAGCGATAGACGGCGCCGGTCACCATGGTGCCGAGCTTCGCGCGCGAGGTGACCGCGGCCATATAGTTGAGCGCGCTGTAGCCCTCGAGCATCTCGTGGTGTTCGGGGCCGTTCATGCGAATCTGCCAGAAGTGATCCATCACCCAGATGGAATCGAAGCCTGCCTGGTCGGCGGTACCCGCGATGGCTTTGATGGTCTCCCCGAGCTTTGCCGGCCCGGACGGCCATGTGAAATCGGCAATCGACAGTCCAAGTTTCATAGCATCTCCTCAAACGGCCCGATCGGTATCTGCCTATGATGCGGCCGGTGGCCTCACGCTTGCATCCCCCGAATAGGCGGGTAGGCCGGTCTAGGCCGTTTGTCCGAGGTCAGTCTTCAACCGCATGACGAGCTGGTAGACGCGCTCAACGTCAGGGATGTCATAGAAGGCAGGTACCATCGCACCATACCGGCCGGCGAAGAGTTCCATGCCGCTGTTTGCATACGCTCCGGCCCAGGCCGGCGACAGTCCAAATTCCAGCGTCCCCATTCCGTCACGCTGAACCGTCTTGTTGATGGTGGGTAGCTGATTCAGGAAGATGGTTTGCAGCCGTCGCGACCGGAGGGTGGTCAGAATGAGCACCCGCTGGTTGGTCAGAGCGTAGAAGGTCCGCCGATTCTTGTAGGCCTTGTAGAGAAAGCGACCCCAGATGAAGTACTGGCCGACCAGAACGAACGGGATACCCCAGATCAAGAAGAACCCCGGCGCCGGATCGCCGCCGAGCAATCCGAGCACGCCCGCCTCCCAGAAAATCGCAAACCCGCCCCACAGGAGGCTGAACGGGACCAGGAAGATGTCGCCGCCCGTGAAATGAAAACGCGGGTCGGGTTGCCCGGCCCATGCCACCTTCTCGTCCCGGAACAGATCCGGTTGAAAGTTCTGGGCCAGATTCAGTCCGTAGTCCACACCTCTATCATCCGACGAGACGGATGAACCCTGTGCTTTGCGTGCGCAACGATCGTGACGACACGCTCGGGATCACGGTCGCGGCGCTCACCGCGGAGAGCGTGCCGGTCCAACGCCTCGATGCCTTCAATCCCGAGGTGCGGTGGCCAGGGCTGGATGAGTTCGCCGGTCTCGTGGTGTTCGGCGGCGAGATGAATGTCGACGAAATCGAGCGGTACCCCTACTTGCTGGCCCAGCGCCAGCTGTTGCGGCGCGCCGTCGATGCCGGCCTGCCAGTGCTCGGCATCTGTCTTGGGGCACAGATGCTGGCGCGTGCGCTCGATGCCCGCGTTTATCGTGCACCGGTCCGCGAGCTCGGGTTCAAGCCAGTAAGGCTGACGGAGGCGGGACAGGCCGATCCCTTGGTCGGCGCATTCCACAGTGGCGACCTGGTCTTCCAGTGGCACGAAGACACCTTCGATCTCCCGGACGGCGCCGAGTTACTGGCCGCAGGTGATGACGTCCTCGTTCAGGCGTTTCGGATGGGTCGGAACGCGTGGGCTCTGCAGTTTCACTTTGAGGTCGACGCCGATGGCGTGAACGCCTGGCTGCGGAGTGCGGAGCCGAGTCTCGAGCGCGTATGGAAGCGGAGCGCGGAAGAGGTGCGCGACGAGCTGCGACTCTATATCGATGCGCAGCAGCAGCGGGCGCAAGCGCTCTTCGCGGCTTTCGCCGATCAGGTGCGCGCTAGAAGCTACTGAATCGCCTGGAGCGTTGCGCGGAGGGCGATACGCCGATGGACTTCGGTGACCAGTTCGTCCGGCGTCATCTGGTACGGAATCCTGACCACGAGTGCCTCCTGCCCGGGATAGGCGAACACCGCCAGGTCATAGAGCACGACAACATCGGGATCGGGCATCACGCTGTCGAGCACATCCACGAAGCTCTCGGCCTGCTGGACCTCGTAGCCGCCAACCTCGAGGGCCCCCCGATAGGGGTCGCCGGCGGACCGGTCGTCGGCAATGAGCAGGATGCGGGCGGTGCTGGTGGCTGTGTTCACTGCCCTGTCATCATCCGTTTCCCAGCGAGTTGGAAGGGTAGGCCGTTCGGCCTAGAGTGCAGGTCCGTTTGGCAGGCGGTAAAGGCGCCGGGCATTTTCCGCCAGTACCTGCCGGCCCGCGTCGACTGCTGCCGCACGCCGCATGATCCGCCGCTCGACAAGCTCATCGAGCGCTTCGGCGAGAGCTTCGCGGTGAAGCGTGGCTGCAACCAGGTATACCTCGGGATATCGGGTCGCGTCGCTCGCGTAGAGCAGTTTGCTGGTCGGGCAGAGGCCGAAGGTCTCGCGCATGGCGCGGACACCGTCCAGCGCAGCGAAGGGGATGGCCAGCGACAGGTCCATGTAGACGCCGGGGAAGACCGAGCAGAGGTAGGCGGCCTCGCGGTGGTAGGGGTAGCAGTGGAGGAGGGCCACGCGCAGGCCCCGGTAGGCGGGGTCGATGAACAGCGGTCTTAATCCGAGCGGCGAGGCCTCCGCCAGGTCTTCATCCGGATCGCCAAAGCCGCAGTGGACCTGGAGTGGGACGTCCAGCGCCTGGCACTCCTGGGCCGCCTCGAAGATGAGCGCGTGGCAGAGCGCGTTGCCGGTTAGCCGCAAGGGTTGCGCGCGCTCGGCGCGGAGGCGAAGGGCGCTGAAGGTGACGCCGAGCGCATCGGTGTCGACCGGCTGGAGTTTGAGGCTGGCGCGGTAGGCACAGATGGTTTTCACGCCGACGGCGCCGCGTTTGACCGCGGCCCGGAGGGCACCGCGGACGGCCGCGAACCATTCGCGCGGGTCGTCGGCGGTTTCCACAAGGCTCTCAGCGAGCGTCTCGAGGCGAATGATCTCGAGCTGCGGGATGCCAGTGGCCCGCTGCTGTTCCTCGATGCTGAAGGCGTCTTTAGAGGCGAAGCCACGGTCGACCAACATGACCTCGGTCGCGTTCCGGCCAAGCAGTTGCCGGGCATAGCTCGCCGGGTCGGCTGCGTTGCGGCGATCCAGGACGGCGGCTTCACTCGGATCGCAATCGAGTTCGGTGGCGATGCGGTGCAGGGCGCCCTGATAGGCGGCGGTGTGGATGACATGCTGATCGGCCATTGCCGGATCGATCGCTTCGGTGAATGCCGACCGGAGCTCGGCCGCCGTGAGCGTAAAAGGCCAGCGGCGGAGCGGGTGGCAATGATGGTCGACAGCACCCACGTCCTCCCACGACGCCAGCAGCGGATGGGCAGCACCTACGGACATGGTGGGACTAGTTAATCACCAGCGGCACAAGCGTTAAATGGAGTGATGGGGCCTCGCTCGAGGTTCGGTGCCGGCCCGCTCAAACTGGTGATCTGGCTCGCCACACTCTTGCTGGCTGCGGGCGCGTCGGCGAGCACCGCAGGCCTGGTCGGCCAGGACGTTCATGCTTCGGCTCGACTGCGGGCCTCGGTGGTTCAGCTGCCGCCTGAATTCGAGATGCGCCCGACTTGCCCGGTGATCACCGCAGACCCGAATGGAGCCTGCCCGCTTCCGGCCATCCCGGCGCAGTACTGGACAAAGCGGGCCACGATCTTCCTCTGCTCGGAATCGCTCTGCGGCAGCGGCTTCCATCCGGGCGACAGCATCTTGCTGCTGGCGACGAGAGCTGAGGGCTCGACCTTCTGGAGGACGTTGGCAGACAAGGCTGGCAAGTTCCGCTCGCCGCTGCCAGCCCCGCTCTGCCGCTTCGCCCCGATTGGCCTGGCGGCGTTTGACAACCACTCCGACCGATCGAACCGTATCTCGCTGGCCAGCACCGGCTGCCTCGCGTTTACGCCATAGCCCCACCCTGCCCTCCCTCGCAGGCTGGCACCATCCTACAATCGATTCTCCTGACATCGGGAGAAAGGGAGGACGCAGATGGCGAAGAACGGTGCCTACTCACGTCGAACGTTTCTCAAGAAGTCCGCGATGGCTGGCGCGGTGGTCCTGGGCGGAACGGTTTGGTCGCCGTTGTCGGTGGCGGCGCGTGGGCCACGTCCCGACAAAAAGAAGTCACCGATCAAGCACCTGATCATCTCGTGTCAGGAGAATCGCTCCTTCGACCACTACTTCGGCTACGCCGCCCAGGTGCAGGCGAAGGGTTACGGCCCGCCGCCCGGGTACAGCCAGCCGGACGCGGCCGGCGGACGCCACGCCCCCTTCGAGTTCACCGCGCTTTCGACCAACGATCCACCGCACGGGTGGAACGGCGTCCACAATCAGTACGACGGGGGCAAGATGGACGGCTTCTATATCACCGGCGGCAACGACTCGATGGGTTACTACACGCAGCGCGAGCTGCCCTTTTACTACAGCCTGTTCCGCAACTCCGGGCTCTGCGCCAACTACTTCTGCTCGGTACTTGGTCCGACCTGGCCCAATCGTTTCTACTTGATGTCGGGAACCTCGGGCGGCATCACGACGAACGGCCTCTGGGGTTATGGAATCTTCGACTCGAGCGGTTGGCCGATCATCCTGGACCTGCTGGACGAGTTCGACGTGAGCTGGAAGATCTACAGCATCGGCTCGGACGACGTTCCCGCCGGGGACAGCGACAACGTTGCGGTCTTCTGGAGTCGATGGGCGTTCGACCCGCGGACGATTGCCACGAAGGCCGACTTTCTCGCGGACTGTAAGAACGACGAACTGCCTGAGGTCTCCTGGGTGATTCCGAGCTTCTCGATGGGCTTCGACGAGCATCCCCCGGCGGACATCTCGGTCGGCATGGGGTTCCAGCGGGAGATCATCACCGCGCTACGCCAATCGGACGCCTGG
>DATBYO010000091.1:0-25291 GCA_036513655.1 Candidatus Dormiibacterota bacterium
CCGCCCGGAATTCACGCCACCGTGGAAGATCAGCGAAAAGCGATCTTCGACACCCGGCAGGCCGTTGGGGATCTTGGAGAAGTCGCCGCGCCCCATCTCCTTCTGCCCTTTGAAATGGAAGGGACAGTGGTCGGTCGCGACCAGCTGCAGGTCGTCCTGCAGCAGGCCCTTCCAGAGCTCAGCGTGATGCGAGGCCGGGCGCAATGGCGGTGAGCAAACGTACTTCGCACCTTCGAAGCCGGGGCGGCCCAGGTCGTCCAGGCTCAAGTAGAGGTATTGCGGGCAGGTCTCGGCAAACGTGGGGGCACCGTCGTCGCGCGCCTCGCGCACGGCGTCCAGCGCCTCTTTAGAGCTGAGGTGCACGATATAGACGGCGACCTCCTCCAGCCGGGCGAGCGCGATCGCGCGTCCGGTGGCCTCTCCCTCCATGCTGGCCGGCCGGGTCAGCCCGTGATTGATCGGATCGCCCCTGCCCTCCGCCAGGTAGCGCTGCACCAGCACGTCGATCGCGCCACCGTTCTCGGCGTGCATCATGATCAGGCCGCCGTTTGCCGCCGTGCGGCTCATCGCCCGGAAGATGGCCGCGTCGTCGAGCATGAAGACTCCGGGATAGGCCATGAAGAGCTTGAACGACGGGATGCCCTCGTTGACCAGCCCGTCCATCTCTTTGAGGATCGAGTCGTTGATCTCGCGCACGATCATGTGAAAGCCGTAATCGATGTGCGCTTTCCCTTCGGCCTTCTTGTGCCACTGGTCGAGCCCCTGGCGCAGCGTCTGGCCAAAGCTCTGCACCGCGAAGTCGACGATCGTGGTCGTGCCGCCCCAGGCGGCCGCCGCGGTTCCTGTCGCGAAGTCATCGGACGCAAAGGTGCCGCCAAACGGCAACTCCATGTGCGTGTGGACATCGATCGCGCCCGGCATCACGTAGCGGTTTTCCGCGTCGATCACCTGGTCGGCGTTGGCCGCCAGCCCGCTCCCGATCGCGGCGACCTTCTCACCGTCGATCAGCACCTCGGTCTTGTTGGTGTCGCTCGCCGTGACGACGGTGCCGTTCTTGATCAGCGTCCTCATGGCAGCTCCCTGACGAGGTCTTCGTAACTCTCGGGCCGGCGGTCGCGGAGGAACTGCCAGGTGTTGCGAACTTCCCGGTTCATGTCGAGGTCGAGGTCGCACACCAGCACCTCATCCTCGGTCTCCGACGCCTTCGCGATGATGCGGCCGCGCGGATCGCAGAAGTAGCTCGAGCCGTAGAACTGCGCGTCGTTGAGCGGCTTCTCCACCCCGACACGGTTGATGGCACCGATCCAGTAACCGTTGGCGACGGCATGGGCCGGCTGCTCGAGCTCCCAGAGATAGCGCGACAGCGATTTGACCGTGGCCGAGGGATTGAAGACGAGCTCGGCGCCCTTGAGGCCTAGCGCACGGGCGGGCTCAGGAAAGTGCCGGTCATAGCAGATCAAGATGCCGACCCGGCCGACCGAGGTGTCCCACACCGGGTAGCCGAGGTTACCGGGCTTGAAATAGAATTTTTCCCAAAAACAGGGGCCGACGTGAGGGATGTGCGTCTTGCGGTACTTTCCCAACATCGTGCCGTCGTTCTCGATCAGGACCGCGGTGTTGTAGTAGACGCCGGTCTGGGCCTCCTCGTAGAAAGGCACGACCAGCGCCATCTTGTGCTTCTTCGCCAGCGCCTGCATCCTCTTGACCGTCGGCCCATCGTCTCGCTCCGCGGTGTCGTACCACTTGACGTCCTGCTCGGCGCAGAAGTACGGGCCGAAGAAGATCTCCTGAAGGCACGTGATCTGCGCACCTTTGGCCGCCGCCTCGGCGATCAGGCCCTCGTGCTTGACGATCGCTTCCTCTTTGGGCATGTTCGCGTGCGCCTGGATCAGCGCCGCCCGCACCTTTGCCATGTCTGTCTCGCCTCCTCCTCGCTACCTGAACGCCGGAATGATGGCCTCGCCGTATTTTTGGATGACCGCCTCAGGTTTCTCCACCATAAGGTAGAGGTTAAACTGGTTGACGCCGACGTCGATCAGTTCCTCGATCCGTTTCCGGCTCTGCTCGACAGTGCCGATGACGCAGAACCGGTCGATGACATCGTCCGGGACGAAGTCGGCATGAGCTGCCCCGCGCTGGGCGTGCTCCGAGTAGTCATAGTGGTCACGGGCCTTGATGTAATCGGTAAGCGGTTTGGGCAGATCCTTGACGTCGTAGCGTTTCAGCAGGTCGACGACGTGGTTGGAGACCAGCGCCGGGAACCAGCGCACCTGCTCGCGCGCCGCCTCGATGTCATCGGAGATGAACGCCGGGGCGGCGGCCTGGATCTGGATGTCGTCGAAGGGCCGGCCCGCCTCCTCGGCGCCCTCGCGAACGAACTGCAAGCACCACTTGATGATCGCCGGATCGGCGAGCTGGATGATGACGCCGTCCGCCACCCGGCCGGCGGCGCGCAGCGCCTTCGGGCCGTAGCCGGCGACCCAGATCGGCAGCTCGTGCTCGGCCCACTTCAGCCGGATCTTCACGCCCTCGTAGCTGACCTCGCGGCCGGCCGCCAGTTCGCGGATCAGGCGGCAGTCGGCCTCCATTCGTTCCACCGTGACTGGCTTCTGTCCGAGCACCCGGCGAGCGCTGTCGCCCCGGCCGATCCCCATCACCATCCGGCCACCGGAGATCTCGTTCAGGGTGGCCAGCGCGCTGGCGGTCACGGTTGGATCGCGGGTCCCCGGGTTGGTCACGCAGGGACCGATCTTGATGGTTCGGGTATTGGCAGCCATCAAGGTGAAGATCGGGTAGACCTCCTGCCAGAGGACGTGCGAATCGAAGAGCCAGGCGTAGTCGAAGCCCTGCGCCTCGGCAAGCTTGGTCAGATCCACCCAGCGGCTGGGGGGCGGATCAGGAGCAAAGCAGACGCCGAAATCGATTCGTGCCATTGATTCAAAAGAGTTGGAGCCCCGGCCGCGAGGTCGGGGCTCCAGCGCGATTCACGTCGAGCTTAGATCGCCGTCGCTGCTTGCGGGCGCCGCCGCACGGCCGCCGCCGGGAAGAGAGCCGAGAGCGCCAGGTAGCAGAGGAACGCCGCCACCAGGCCCACGATCCAACTGTAGTCATAGACGTGGAATGGGAACCAGTTGTAGAGCGGACCGATGATGCCGCCCTGCGGGAACGGACCGTTGCCCGGGGTCGAATAGGCGCCGCCCACGGCCAGCACACCTCCGACGACCAAACTGACCAGGCCGCGCCAGTTGAAGCCGCCAGAGTAGCGGTACTCGCCGTTGACGCGATAGAGGTCGCCCAGCTTGAGGTTCGTGTTACGCATGAACCAGTAGTCGGCGATCAGCACGCCGGCGATGGCGCCCAGGGCGCCCCCGTAGAAACCGAGCCAGGTGAAGATGTAGACGTTCGGGTTCGCCAGCAGGTTCCACGGCTGGATCACGACGCCGAGGACGCCGGTGATCAACCCGCCGGTGCGGAAGCTGATCAGCTTCGGGATCACGTTCGAGAAGTCGTACGAGGGGCTCACGATGTTGGCCGCGACGTTGACCGAAAGCGTCGCGACAGCCAGCGTGAAGAGCGCGAAGATGACGACCAGCGGGTTGTCGAACTTGGCGGTCAGCGCGACCGGGTCCCAGATAGGTGCGCCGTACACCTTTTGGGTGGCCGCGGTGATCAGTACCGCCACCAGCGGGAAGAGCGTCATGGTGGTGGGAAGCCCGAGGATCTGGCCGAGCGCCTGCGACCGCTGGCTCTTGCCGAAACGGGTGAAGTCGGGCATGTTCAGCGAGAGCGTCGACCAGAACGCGATCATCCCCATCAGCGCGGGCGGGAAGAGCACGAACCAGAAGTTGCCGCCCCAGCCGATCTTGCCGGGCTCGCTGAGGATTGGCCCGAAGCCGCCGGCCTGGCCGACCATCCAGGCGAGCAGGCCGAGGGCCACGACCAGCACGAAGGGCGCCGCCCAGTTTTCGAAGCGCCGGACGGCGTCCATGCCGCGCATGATGATGAAGATGTTGAGCGCCCAGAAGACGGCGAAGCTCAGCCAGAGCGTCCAGTGCTGTCCTGCGACGATGGACGAGTTCGTCCAGCCGGCTCCGAACAACTTGCCGGACAGGGCGTAAAGCGCGCCGCCACCGATCCAGGTCTGGATCCCGAACCAACCACAGGCCACCCCGGCACGCAGCAGGGCCGCCACGTTTGCCCCAAACACGCCAAAGGAAGCCCGGGCAAAGACCGGGTACGGGATGCCGTACTTGGTGCCGGCGTGGCTGTTCGCCAGCATCGGAATCAGGACGATGATGTTGGCCAGCGCGATCGTCAGGATGGCCTGGTACCAGGCCATGCCGAGCGCAACCAGCCCGGACGCCAGCAGATAGGTTGGGATGTTGTGCGCCATCCCGATCCACAGGGCCATGTAGTTGTAGGTCGTCCAGGTCCGCCGCTTGATCGGGACCGGCGCCAGGTCCTTGTTGTAGAGCGGGCTGTTACGAATCGCCGAGTCGTCGGCCAGCTCGTGCCGGCCGTCTGGATAGACGAACTCCTCCCCTATTCGCTGCGCCGGAGGCGTTAAGGTCGCAACTCCCATGCTTCCCTCCTCTGATTCCGGACAGGCCGGTTTTGCGAGCTAAATGTACGGGCGGGAAATGGCTAAGTCAATGGCCGGCCGGCCTAGAGATCGCGGCGTGCGAAGCTCCAGTTGGCGAGCGCCAGCAGGCCGGCCAGCCAGGCCACGACCCAGGCCAGGTAGGTAAGCGGAAGGGGCTGGTCGGCGAAGAACGGATTCCCCGCCCGCGCCCGGCCGGCGGCCCGCGCCGCCGCGAGGATTTCAGACGGCTCCAGGTAGAAGATCGCCCCGTGCCAGAGGGCGTCGGTCGGGATCAGGAGCCGGCTGCCGACGCCGATATTGATGATGGTGTCATTGGCGAACGCCTGGCCGATGGCCAGCGCGATGCCGCCGATCCAGGCGACGAAGAAGAGCACCAGGGCGATGACGCCCCCGGTCATCGGCGCCAACCGCGTGCTGAGGAGCAAGGCGAGCGTCATCAGGATGATCCCCTCTGCCGCGACGAACGCGAGAGCCGCCACCGGGTTCGGCGGCGTATAGCCCGTGGCCAGCCAGATGCCGAGCAGCTCCAGCAGCCCGCTGGCGACCGCGTACAGGATGACGAGCGCGGCCAGCCCGAGCCATTTGCCCATCAAGACCTCGCTCCGGCGGATCGGCCGCGGCAGGATAGCCAGTGCGATCCCCGACTCGATGTCACTGGCGATGCTCGGTGCCGCCACCAGGGTCGAGCCGAGTGCCAGTACGCCGCTGAACATGAAGGCGACCAGGATCGTCAGCTGAGAGGACGCCAGCCGGACCTCGGCCGGCGTGACATTATTCATGGTCGGCAGCCGGCTGAAGCCCCAGCTCGTCAGCAGGATGACGACCACGGTCAGCACCCCGAGCGCCAGCAACAGCTTGCGACGGGACGCCTCCAGGATCGTCAGCCGGGCGATCGTCAGGAGCGGCATTACTGGTCCTGTTCCTTGAGCAGCTGCAGGAATCGGTCCTCGAGCGTCTCGTGGCGGGGCTCGACGGCGTAGACGCGGCCGCCCTGGTGGACGATCTCGGCGACCAGGTCCGGCACCCGATCGGTGGAGAGGCCACGGAAGGTGAGCCATTCGCCTTCGTCTTCCAGGTTTCCGAAGTGGCCGAGTGCCACCCGCCCGGCGAGCTCGAGTCCCGTCACCCGGACTCGGACCGCCCCGTCCTGCCCCAGGATCTGCGACATCGTGCCGTTGGCGATCACCCGGCCATGGTCGACGACCGCCAGCCGGTCGCAGATTTGCTCGACCTCGCTGAGCAGATGGGAGTTGAGGAATACGGCCGTGCCGCGCGCCTTGAGGTGCCGGATGATCTCGCGAACGTCGTGGCGCCCAACGGGGTCGAGCGCCGACGTCGGCTCGTCGAGCAGCACCAATTCGGGGCGGCCGAGCAGGGCGACGCCCAGCCCGAGCCGTTGCTGCATCCCCTTGGAGAAGCCCTCGACTTTGTCGTCTGCCCGATCGGCGAGGCCGACCGTGTTCAAGGCGCTGTCGATCTCCGTCCTCCACTCCGCCCGGGGAAGGCCCGACAGCTCGCAGTGCAGGCCCAGCACTTCGCGCGCTTTCATCCAGCCCTGGTAGCGGAACAGCTCGGGCAGATAGCCGAGACGCCGCCGGGTCTGCAGGTCACCAATCGGGGCGCCGAGCACCCAGCCCTCGCCCGCGGTGGGAAGCGCCAGACCGACCAGCAGCTTGACCGCGGTCGTCTTGCCGGCGCCGTTCGGCCCCAGGAAGCCGAAGACCTCCGCGCGACGCACGCTCATCGTCAGGCCGCTGAGCGCCACCGTCTTGCCATAGCGCTTGGCCAGGTCCTGCGTGTGGACAGCCAGAGAGGCGGCATCGGCCGCCTCTGACGGGTTCAGGTTTCGATTAGTGGAGGGTCGTTGCAATGGCGAGCACCTGGTCGGGAGTCAGCTGACCTCCGACGGCGTAGATTACGCCATTCTTGACCCAGACCACTCCCGCGCCGATGACGGCCTTGATGAGGAGCCCGGATACGCCATTGACCTGCACCGGTTCCGTCGTCGCCAGCCCCTTTGGGATCGGTAGCGGAAGAGTGCTGGTGGGATCCTTGATCGCCCTGACCTGGGCGGCGATGTCGGGCGGCACGCCCGGCTGCGAGAGCAGGTAGGTTTCCAGGTCGGCGGCGCTCGCGCCAGTCGAGTCCACGGTCGGGACCCGGGTCTGCGCGATCACGAGCGTCGGGGCCTGCGCCTGGCTGGTGTTCCCCGAGAGGCCCCAGACTTCGACGAGCGCCGGACCAGCGTTGACCACCAGCGTGCTGCCGTCGATGCTGGACGGCATCGGGTTGACCTTCACGCCCTTGGTTGCCGCCGACGCCTTCAGTCGCTGCGCGTCGAACGTCAGCGAACCGGCCGCGTGCGAAACGACGCCGAAGCTCACCGGGCCGGAGACGCCCTGGGGCAGCGACGCCGGCATCAGCACGGTAAGCCCCGACTGGGTCGCGGCCACCGCCGCATCACTCAGTTGCTGCACCTTCGGCGCGTCCGGCAACCACTTCACCTGGCCGTAGTCGAGCACCGCGCTGGGGTTGGCGAAGTCGGAGGGCGAGACCTGGACCGCCGCGATGGTCTGCGGCTCGAAGATCCGAATCAGGCTCTGGATCGCACCCGTCGCCGCCAGTCCGGTTACCAGGGTCGCGGCGAGCAGCACCGCGACCGCCGGTGTCGCCATCGGTCGCCAGCGAGGCGAGGTCCGATCCAGCCAGCGCTCGTACCAGCGAGGCGGTCGGGCCGCCTCTTCCGTTCGGATCCGCGCCCGTACCGACGTGAGCGCCGCGGCTGCTTCCGGCGCGAAGCCGGGCACGGTCAGCAGGGCCGTCGTCGCCCGAGCGGCTTGGGCGATCGACGCGAAGCGGGCCTTGCACTCGGGGCAGGCGTCGAAATGCGCCTGGTCCGTCGCCGTCAGCGCCAGCGGCTCGTCGTAGATGCGGCGAAGCGTCCCGTCATTCAGATGTCGCACGCTTGACCTCCTTGCGCAGGGCATCTTCCGCCCGGCGCAGCAGCGTTCCCACGTTTCCAACCTTCATGCCCAAGGCCGTGGCGACCTCGGCGTAGCTCAGTCCGCTATGTCGCAGCATCAGCAGCGCCGCGGTTCGTTGGGGCAACCGGCTCAGCGCGCGGCGCACCTCCCGCCGCTGCTCGGCTTCCTCGACCAGCCGCTCCGGGCTGGCCACCGGCGCCCGCGCCGGGTCGAGAGCGTGGGCGGTCTCGCGCTGCGCCCGTCGCCGCTCACCGCGAATCACGTTCAGCGCCGAATGGACGGCGGCCGAGTGCAACCACCCGGAGGCGTGCTCGGAGGTGGGGGAGTAACTCCGGTGGAACTTGATGAACACTTCCTGGGCGACATCCTCGGCCGCCGGCCGGTCGGCCAGCACCCGGTAGGCGATGGCGACGACCTTCGGATATTCCTGCAGAAATAACTGCTCGAACGGATCCGGCACGCGCTGGTTAATCGCGCTCATCGGGGCAGGCGTTACGGTCGGCCGCCAGGCCTCCATCTGCAGCATCTACCAGAGAAGCACCACCGCCCGCAAGAATGTGACAGGCGCCCCGGGCGCTGGCGAGCTGGACCGCATATATAAGGTATCCGCGCCGGAGAGCGAACCGAAGTTATTCGCCCTTCCAGCTTGGCTTGCGCTTTTCCGCGAAGGCGGCCAGGCCCTCTTTGGCATCGGCGGTCTCGAACAGCCGGAAGATGCCGCCCCGCTCCAGTGCCAGGGCACTCTCCAGGGACATCTCGAGGCCCTGCTTGGCCGCCAGCTTGATCTCGCCGATGGCGACGGTCGGTCCACCCGCCAGGGTCGCCGCGAAGGCGACGGCCTCCGGCAGCAGGCGGTCGGGCGGCAGCAGCCGATCGACGAGGCCGAGGGCGGCGGCCGCCTTCGGGTCCAGCGGCTTGCCGGTCAGGAGCAGTTCCATCGCCTTCTGCCGGCCGATCAGCCGGGGCAAGCGCTGGGTGCCGCCGTTGCCGGGCAAGAGGCCGAGCGTCACCTCGGGGACACCGAGCCGATACTCGCCTTCGGCGGCAAAGCGAAAGTCCGCGGCGAGCGTGATCTCCAGCCCGCCGCCCAGGCAGTGGCCGCCGATGGCGGCGATGAAGACCTTTGGCGTGTGCTCCATCTTCAGCAGCACTTCGTGCATGTGCAGGATCGTCATCGCCCGCGCCTTCGGGCTGACGGTGCGGAACATCCCGATGTCGGCGCCGGCGCTGAAGAACTTGGGCAAATCGGAGGTCAGGACCGCGGCGCCGATCGATTCATCGAAGCGGACCTCGTCGATGGCCGCATTCAGGTCATCGATGAACCCGCGGTCGTAGGAATTCGCCGGCGGGCGATTCAGATGAATCAGCGCAACGCCATCGGGTTCCCTGGTGACCGACACAACCCTTGCCGAGGTGGTCGCTTGCTCCATCGATCCCTCCTTTGTGTACCCTGAAGTCTAGTTCGGCACGCAATCTGGAGGGATGCCAAGCCCATGAGCACGATGGTGATTGACGGCAAGCCGGCGTCGGCGCGTTCCGGCGCGACCGTGGAGATCCACGACCCCGCAACCGGCGAGCTGGTGGACAAGGTTCCGCAGGCCGGCGTCGAGGAAACCCGGCAGGCAATCGACGCGGCGCACGCCGCCTTCCGCGGCTGGGCGGACACGCTGCCGCAGAAGCGCGCCCAGATCCTGATGAAGGGAGCCGCGCTGGCGCGCCAGCACCTCGACGAGGTCGCCTCCTTGCTCACTCGCGAGCAGGGAAAGCCGCTGCGCGACTCGAAGATCGAGGCCGAGCGGTTCGTGGAGAATATCGAGTTCTACGCCTCGCTGTCGGCCTCCGGCGCGATTCGGGGCAAGCACGTCCAGCTCTCGGTCCCGGGCGCTTTCGGATTGATCGTCCGCCGGCCCCTGGGTGTGGTCGGCGCCATCATCCCCTGGAACTTCCCGCTCACGCTGCTGGCCAACAAGATCGCCCCGGCGCTCGCCGTCGGGAACACGGTGGTCGCGAAGCCGGCCAGCACCACCCCGCTGTCGACGATCCGCCTGGTCGAGCTGATGAACGAGGGCGGTCTTCCGCCAGGCGTCCTGAACGTCGTCGTCGGTCCGGGGGCCGTGGTCGGCCAGGAGCTGATCAAAAACCCGAAGGTCCGCAAGATCGGATTCACCGGTGAGACTCAGACCGGCAAGCAGGTGATGGCCGAGGCGGCCTCGGACTTGAAGCACGTCACCCTGGAACTCGGCGGGAGCGACCCCGCGATCGTCTGCGACGACGCCGACATCGAGCAGGCGAGCAAGGCGATCGCTATCGGCCGGTTCTTCAACGCGGGCCAGGCCTGCCTCGCGGTGAAGCGCGTGTATGTCTTCGAGCAGGTGGCGGACCAGCTGATCGAGAAGCTGGCCGCCCGAGCCAAGAAGCTCAAGGTGGCGCCGGGGAGCGACGCGGCCTCGCAGATGGGCCCGATGCACACCGCCGGTGGGCGGGAGACGATCGAGCAGCAATTAAAGGATGCGCTCGATCGGGGCGCCCGGCTGGTGGCCGGGGGCAACCGGTTGCGGGGCGAGCCGTTCGACCGTGGCTTTTTCTTCGAGCCGACGATCATCACCGACGTCCCCGAAGACGCGCGCGTCTGGCGGGAGGAGACCTTCGGACCGCTGCTCCCGATCGCCCGGGTCAAGGATCTCGACGAGGCTTTCGGCCGTGCCAACGACTCGGAGTTCGGGCTCGGGTCGTCGATCTTCACTCGAGACCTCAAGCGCGCCCAGCAGGGGATCGACCGCCTCGACGCCGGCTACACCTGGGTCAACAGCATCCAGGTTGCCTACGACGAGCTACCGTTCGGTGGCACGAAACACAGTGGCTTCGGCAAGGAACACGGCGTCGAGGTGCTCGACTTCTATACCGAGCAGAAGAGCGCCGTGGTGGCGGGCGTCTAGCGCCGGGAGTCTAACACGCCTTTAACAATTTAGGTGTAATCGTATTTGCTACTGTTTTGACAGGCCTCGGTGGCGAGGAAGGAACGGGAAAAAGGGAGGGTCTATGAGTGACCTGTTCGTAGGTAAGCTCCGCGCGTTGCGCCCGCTGGCGGTGATCGGAGCGATCGGCGTCGTGGTCGCGGCGTGCGGCAATGGGACCAGCACGACACCCAGCGCGAGTCTGGCGGCAGATCAGACCTTGCGATTTCCAAGCGATAGCGATATCGGCACGCTCGACCCGGCTCAGATCAACGCCGAGACCGACGTCGAGCTCTACCAGAATCTCTTCGATGGGCTCCTCAAATTCGACGACACCCTGAAGGTCATCCCCGACATCGCCACCGCCTTGCCCACCATCTCGGCAGACGGTATGACCTACACCTTCAAGCTGAACGCGAACGCCAAATTCTGGAACGGGCACGCGGTCAAAGCGTCCGACTTCATCTACTCCTTCAGCCGGTCCGCGGCCGAAGGCGGGAACGCCTACGGCTCCAACTTCGACCATGTGGTCGGCTACGACGTGGTCTCGAAAACCAAGGACTGGGCCCACAACCAGACGATGCTGAGCGGCATGTCGGCGCCGGACGATCACACGCTCCAGATCAAGCTGATCTCCCCGTGGTACGTCTTCAGCACCGAGCTGGCGCTGGCCTCCGCCGCCCAGGTGATCGACCCGACCGTCGTCAATACCGACGATGCGAACTGGTGGTCCAAGCCGGCGACAGCGGTCGGCACCGGCCCCTACAAGATGGTTAGCTACATCCCGAAGCAAAGTGCCGCGTTCGACGCGGTCCCCAACTGGTGGGGTAGCCCGCAGCCGACCGTCCAGCACGTCAAGATCGACTTCATCGCCGACATGTCGCAGGGCGTCGTCAAGTACGAGCAGGGCGGCTACGACCTGATCGGTTATGGCGGCATGGGAAGCGACACCCCGACGGCCGATATCATCCGCATCCAGGCCGATCCGACGCTGTCCAAGCAGCTGAAGTTCGTGAACAAGGTCCGCACCATCTGGGTGCAGTACGCCTTCGGGCCGCCACCGTCCGGCTCTGGCCGGGCGCAGAGCGTCTTTGCGGGCGACCTCGAGAGCGGTCCGGCGCACGACCTGCGGCTGGCATTCTCGCTCGCCATCGACCGCACGCAAATGGTTAACGTCGCCTGCGCGAACGGGATCACCTGCTCCGCGGCCACCGGCGGCCTGATCACCAAAGGGCTGAGGGGGTACGTGGGGGACAACAGCGATCCGCTGGCCAAGTTCGATCTCACACAGGCTAAGGCGCTGCTCAAGAGCGGCGACCCGACCGGGTCGAAGACCAAGAACCTGACCTACTACTACGATCCCAACAAGGCGATCTATAAGGCCACCGCGGAGAACGTCGCATCGCAGTGGCAGACGAACCTCGGCATCCACGTCAACCTTCAGCCCATCGACCACGCCGCGTTCATCAAGAACTACACAGCGCACAACTACGTGCTCTTCCGTGAGGGCTGGCAGGCCGACTACGACCATCCGCAAGACTGGTTCGACAACCTGTTCATCAAGGGTGGTGGGAGTAACGGCGGCGACTACACCGATCCCAAGGTGGAAGCGCTGGTCAAGAAGGCGGACGCGGAGCCGCTCGATGCGGCGATCGCCGACTACAACGCGGCGTCGAAGCAGATGATGACCGATGCGGCCTACGCACCGCTCGCCTACTTCAAGGGTGAGTTCATGTTCAAGCCCTACCTGATTCACGCCGGTTCGAACAACTTCAACGACTTCTACTGGAACGAGATGCAGATCGGGTCCCACTAGTCGAGGAAGGGTTCGGGGGCGCCTCCGCTCGAGGCGCCCCCGTTTTCTTTAATCTGAAGTCCCCATGTTCACCCGGGGCTCGCTCCTCTACATCGGCCAGCGGCTGATCCTGATCCTCTTCACGGCCGTCGCCGTGTCGTCGATCGTCTTCCTCGGCATCCACCGCCTCCCCGGCAACGCGCTCTTGAACGAGCGGCACCCGGACCCGGCCGCCCAGGCCGAGCTCCTCCACTACTACCATCTGGACCTCCCGCTGGCGCAGCAGTACTTCTTGTTCGTCGGCGGCGTCTTCCACGGGGATCTGGGCGAGTCGCTCGTCAACCGGAGCGTCCAGATAACGCCGCTGCTCCTGCGAGAAGCTAGAGTCAGCGCCGAGGTTGGAGGGGCGGCAATCGTGTTCACTATCGGCATCGGCATCGTGCTCGGCGTGATCGCGGCCGTCCGCCAGAACACCTGGGTCGACTACGTGGCGACCACCACCTCGGTGATCGGCTACAGCATGCCCAACTTCGTGGTCGCGTCCCTCCTCTTCTTGTTCTTTGGCATCTACTTCTACAAATGGACCGGAGGCACCATCTATTACAACTCCGGATGGACCGGCAGTTGGGGCACGCTCGACCAGATCGTGGTTCCCGGCTTCGCCCTGGGGTTCCCCTATGCCAGCATCGTCGCCCGACTTACTCGGGCCAGCATGCTCGAGGTGATCCGCCAGGACTATGTGCGCACTGCCCGGGCCAAGGGACTGACCGACCGGATCGTCATCATCCGGCATGCGCTGCGCAACGCGCTGATCCCTGTGGTCACCATCCTCGGGCCGCTGGTAATCGGCATCGTCACCGGCAGCGTGGTGATCGAGAACATCTTTGGCATCCCCGGCCTGGGAAAAGAGTTCGCCACCAGCATCCTGCAGCGCGATTACAACATCGTCATCGGCCTCTTCACCTTCTACGCGATCATCATCGCCGCGGCGAATCTGCTCGTCGACCTGCTGTACACCGTCATCGATCCGAGGATCCGGTACTAAGAGTGGCAACCGCACCCGGCCTTGTCACGCCCGAGGCCTACGTCGACACCCTGGCCCGGGAACAGAGCAGTCTGTGGGGCGATGCCTGGCGCCGCCTCCGTCGCAACCGCCTGGCGCTCGCCAGCACGGTCTTCCTGACATTCGTGATCCTTGTAGCCATCGTGGCCCAGTTTTGGCTCCCCTACTCGTACTTCGCCGAGGGGATCGCGCCCATTTACCAGGGCCCCACGGCCCAACACCTGCTCGGGGTGGACGACCTCGGTCGCGACATCCTCAGCCGGATCATGCTCGGCTCCCAGGTCTCGCTCAAGGTCGGGATCGGGACGCAGGTGATCGTGATCGCGGTCGGCGTCGTCGTCGGGCTAATTGCCGGGTTCTACCGCGGCGTGGTGGACACGATCATCTCGACCATTATCAATATCTTCTACGGGATCCCCGACCTGCTGGTCGCGCTCGTCTTGGTGCTCCTGTTGGGGCGATCGCTTGGCATCATCATCTTCGCCATCGCCTTTACCCAGTGGATGACCATGGCCCGGTTGGTACGCGGCCAGACCCTGGCCTTGCGAGAGCGCGAATTCGTCGAGGCGGCCCGGGCCGGCGGCGCCAAGGCGAACAAGATCATCTTCCGGCACATTCTGCCGAACGCGCTGGGACCGATGATCGTCCAGGCCACCATCGGTGTCCCGATGGCCATCCTCTTCGAAGCCTTCCTGAGCTTCCTCGGCCTCGGGGTGCCGCCACCCACCCCCTCCTGGGGCGCGATGGCGGCGGACGGCTTCCACGCCCTCCGGATCTCCCCCCACATCGTGCTCGCTCCCGCGATCGCCCTCTCCCTGACGCTGATGGCGTTCAACTTCCTGGGCGACGGCCTGCGCGATGCGCTCGATCCAAGGCAGAAGCGATGACTCACCCCACAAAATCTGCGATTTTGAGGGGACCCCGATGACGGCGCCGGTGCTGCAGGTCAAGGACCTCAAGACACAGTTCTTCACCGACGACGGCGTGGTGCAGGCCGTCGACGGGGTGAGCTTTGACCTGTACCCGGGGGAGACCCTGGGGATCGTCGGTGAGTCGGGCTGCGGGAAGAGCGTGACCGCTCTGTCCATCCTGCGCCTGATCCAGGAGCCCGGTCGGATCGTGGCTGGCCAGATCCTCTTCAAGGGATCCGACATCGTCACGATGTCAGGGGAGGAGGTCCGGGAGATCCGCGGGAAGGACATCGCGATGATCTTCCAGGATCCGCTGAGCAGCCTGAACCCGGTGCTCAAGGTCGGTTTCCAGATCGAAGAGGCGATGGAGGCCCACGAAAAGGTCCCCAGCAAGCTGGCGCTGAGTCGGGCGGTGCAACTGCTCAAGCAGGTCAGAATCCCGGCGGCGGAATCCCGGGTGAACGATTACCCCCACCAGTTCAGCGGTGGGATGCGCCAGCGGGCGATGATCGCGATGGGCCTCGCCAACAAGCCATCGATTTTGATCGCCGACGAGCCGACGACGGCCCTCGATGTCACGGTGCAAGCCCAGATTCTCGAGTTGTTGCGTGATCTCAACCAGGACCTGAAGACATCCATCATCCTGATCACGCACAACATGGGTGTGGTCGCCACCCTGTGCACCCGGGTGCTCGTGATGTACGCCGGCCGGATTGTCGAGCACGGCCCGGTCGAACGGATCTTCAAGAATCCGCAGCACCCCTATACCTGGTCGCTGCTCCAATCGATCCCTCGGCTGGACTCCGATCGCCACGACCGCCTGCTATCGATCGAAGGCTTTCCACCAGACCTGATCAAGCCGCCTTCGGGCTGCCGGTTCAACCCGCGCTGCCGCTTCAAGATCGACCGCTGCCTGCATGACGATCCCCCCCTGATGGATGTGGGCCCCGAGCAGGAGGCGGCGTGCTGGGTGACGATGCGAACCGCCCTATCGCACAACGGAGACAAGCGTGCCTGACCGGGCCCCGCTCTTGCGCGTCGAGGAGGTGGTCAAACACTTCCCGGCCGGGTTGGGCGCCACCGTCAAGGCGGTGGAGCACGTGAGTTTCGAGATCTACCCGGGCGAGACGGTTGGTTTGGTCGGCGAGTCTGGTTGCGGCAAGTCGACGTTGGGACGCCTGGTCACCCAGTTGCTGCCAGTGACCTCCGGGAACATCTTCTTCGAAGGCGTCGACCTCACCAAGTTGAGGGGCGAGAAGCTCCGGCAGTACCGCCGCCAGCTGCAGATGATCTTCCAGGACCCGTACTCGTCGCTGAATCCGCGGATGACCGTCGGCGACATCGTCGCCGAGCCGCTCGAGAACTTCGGCTTGCTGCGTGGCCGCGCGAAAGACGCGCGGGTCCAGGAGCTGTTGAAGATCGTCGGCTTGAATCCGTATTTCAACAACCGCTACCCGCATGAGTTCAGTGGCGGCCAGCGGCAGCGCATCGGGATCGCCCGGGCGCTCGCGCTGCGGCCGAAGCTGATCGTCGCCGACGAACCGATCTCGGCGCTCGACGTCTCGATCCAGGCGCAGATCATCAACCTGATGGAGGACCTGCAGAAGGAGTTCCAGCTCACCTATCTCTTCATCGCCCACGACCTCTCCGTGGTGCGGCATATCAGCGACCGGGTGATGGTGATGTACCTGGGCAAGATCGTCGAAGTGGCGGACAGCGTCGAGATCTACCGCAACCCGCGCCACCCCTACACCAAGGCGCTGCTCTCCGCCATCCCGATCCCGGACCCGGAGATCCAGTCCAAACGCCGGATCGTCACGCTCAGCGGCGAGATCTCGTCACCGGTAAACCCGCCTTCCGGTTGCCGTTTCCACCCCCGCTGTCCAATCGCCAAGGTGCCGACCCCCTGCGCCGATCAGGAGCCGCCACTGGAAGAGAAGGCGCGCGACCATCGCGCCGCCTGTCACTTCTCCGAAAAGGTCCCTACCGCCGTCTAGCGCACCTCGGATGGACTGATGATCTCTCGGGGACGTCGCCGATCCTTTCAGTGCCGGGTGCTGGCCTGGTACGCGGCGCATGGGCGCGACCTGCCCTGGCGGCGAACTCGTGATCCCTACGCCATCCTGGTCAGCGAGGTGCTCTCGCATCAGACCCAGATCTCGCGCGTCTTGCCGGTCTACGAACGCCTGCTGGCGCGTTATCCGACCGTGACGGCAATGGCGCGCGCACCCCTCGCCGAGGTGAAAGCCATCACCGATCCACTCGGATACAAAATTCGTGGCCGGTGGCTGCATTCCGCGGCCCTGCGCGTGGCGGATCGGGCTGGGGGCACGTTTCCAGAGACGCTGGAAGAGCTACGGCGACTTCCGGGAATCGGGCGCTACACCGCCGGCGCGGTAATGAGTTTCGCCCATCATCGGGACGCGCCGGTACTCGATACCAACGTCGCCCGGCTGCTGCGCCGGCACTTCGGCATCGCGGCAACACCTCGCGCCCGCACCAGCGAGCTCTGGTCGCTGGCCGCCGCCGTGATACCTCGGGGCAAGGGCTACCTGATCAACCAGGCACTGATGGACGTCGGGGCGATGATCTGCCGTGCGCGAGCGCCACGCTGTCAGGACTGCCCGCTGCGACGCAGCTGCGACTGGCGACTGAGCATGCGGCAGGGGTCGAAACGACCCCTGCCCCGACCGTAGATCTAGCTCTGTGGGCTCATGCGCAGGATGCCGAAGACGGCGCCCTGCGGATCACTGATGATCGCGAAACGCCCGCCGGGAAAGTCCTGTGGCGCCATGTTGACCTTGCCGCCGAGCTCGGTTGCCTTCTTTGCGGTGGCATCGACGTCCGCCACCCCGAAGTAGACCAGCCAGGAGGATGGAATGGTGGACGGCATGTCTTTGCCCATTTCCATCCCACCGCCGATGCTCTCGCCGCCAAGCTGCCATTCGGTGTACGGTGGCTGTCCCTCGCCCATCGGGCTCGTCTTGTCGCCCCAGCCGAAGACCTTCTTGTAAAACGGCTTCGTCTTTTCGACACCGCGGGCGTTCAACTCCGCCCACGCGAAGCTGTTCGGCTGATTCACCACATCGAAGCCTTTCATCTTCGCCGATTGCCACACCGAGATGAAGGCCCCGGTCGGGTCCTGGAAGACCGCCATCGAGCCCTGATCCATCACGTCCATCGGCTCCAGGGCGACCGTCCCGCCGGCCTCGCGGACTTTCTTCGCCGTGGCTTTCGCGTCGTCGGTCGCGATGTACACCGACCAGGCCGATGGCTGGCCCGGGTTCTGGACCGGGCCCAGCGCCGCGACCTGCTTGCCGCCGAGCTTGAAGATGACGTAGTTGCCGGCGTCCGGGCCCTGGTCCTCCGGCTGCCACCCGAACAACTTGCTATAGAAGCTCGTGCCGGCGGCAGGGTCGGTCGTCGAAACGTCAGCCCAGGCGGGTTTGCCGGGCGCGGATACAGCGGTTTCTGGCATGTGCATTCCTCCTCCTGCCCAGTGGGCAGAACTCGATGATAGACCGCCCTTCTCTAGCCGTTCAACCCGCGAATACTAGGTTCGGGCCGGCTCCTCCTGCATACGCGCCGGTTCGGCTTCGTCGAGGAAGACGTGGCCTGTTTGCGCGATCCGGTCCGGTTTGCTCGTCGCGAAGTAAATCAGCAGGGCGATCCCCGCGACCATCCAGATGCCGATGATCGCCGGAGCCAAATTGGACGGCGGTGACAGCGCGCCAATGCCGAGATTGGCGAAGTCGATGCCGAGCGCGGCGGCCAGCGCAGGGAGAAAGATGAGGCTGCCGACGATCGGCACGATGCCGTTCCAGACGATGTTGAACTCGCCGCGCTGCTCCCGCAAGTAGTAGGCCAGGTTGCTCAGGTTGGTCAGAATGTAGATCACCACGACGATGATCCCGGCCATGGTGCCCAGCAACGCGAAGGCCGGCAACGGTCCGCCGGCGATCGTGCCCAGGGCCACCGCCAGGATGATCCCGCCAACGGCCTGCACGTTGACGGCCCAGTAGGGCGTCTTGAAGCGCGGATGGATTCGCGCCAGCAGTCGAGGCAAGAGACCGATGCGCGCCAGCGAAAAGCCCACCCGGGTAGCCGCGTTCGCGCCGGCGTTCGAGTTTGCGATCGCGCTGTTCAGCACGGCAAGGATGACGATGATCAGGCCGGGTCCCCAGACCGCTTGCGCCATCGCTGACCACGGGTCGTTGTTATTGAGGAGGGCGAAGCCGGTCTTCGGGTCAGCCATTTTGTTCGGGCCGAAGTAGACCGTCGCCGCGTAATAACAGAGGAGATAGAAGAGCCCGATCAACAATGCCGAAAGGATGACCGCCCTGGGGATCGTCTTTCGAGGATTCTTCGCTTCCTCGGCGAGGGGCGCCGCCGCCTCGAATCCGATGAACGCCAGGATCGCGTAGATCATCCCGGGGAAGACGGAGCCCCAGCCCTTCAGATTCCCCGTGTTGGGCGCGAAGACCGACAGCGTGTTGTTCCCGCCGGCGGCGAAGATCAGCGTGATCGCCAGCGCTACGAAAACAACGATCTCGAAGGTGCCCAGCGCGACCCCGGTCCGAGTGGACAGTCGAATCCCGCGATAGGTGAGCACCCAGACGATGAGCCCGGCCACCACCGCGAAGGGCGCCCAAAGCCAGAGGGGCCAGCCGAAGTGCGAGTTGAGATTGGCGGCCAGTTCGTTGCCGAAAATCAGGTAAAGGAGCGGCGCGACGATCGGCTCCGCCAGGATGAAACCCCAGGCGACCAGGAAGCCGACATAGGGATGAAGTCCGCGGGAACTATAGGTGTAGAGGCCGCCGGCCGACGGCAGGTGGCGACCGAGCTGCCCGATGCTGACGGCGACAAACAAGCACGCAACCAGCGCCAGCAAGACGGCGAGTGGCAGACTCCCACCGGCGTAGGGGGCGCCAACGATGATGGAAAAGGCGACCGCGGCAGCCGGGGCCATGTGGGTGATGGATTGGAACAGGGTTGGCGCCAGGCCCACCGCGTTGCGTTCGAGTCGATGCGCGTCGACGGATGTGCTCATGAATCCCTCCTCCCTTTAGGCGCGAACATAACATTTCGCGTGGGGACTCGCAACGTCAAACACGAGCGACGCTTAGCTGGCGGCTGCGGCGGCGTTGTCGTGGGCCAGGGTCGCCTCGGCATCGGCGCGTGAAATCACGCCCAGCAGCTTGCCCTCGGCGTTCGTGACCAGGCTGTTGGTCTGGATGTCGTGGTCCCGCATCGACTTGAGCAGCTCCTCGAGCGTCACGTTGGGTCGGAAGGTCTTTGGGCCGGGCCGCATAACCTGCTGGGCGGTCGCGGTGGCATCGCCCTCGAGCTCCTTCTTTCGCAGCAGGCCCAGGACCACCCTCTCCGGGTTGACGACGACGCAGGTATCCCAACCCGCCGTCCGACCGCGGATGTCACCGATCTTTTCCGTCAGCCCGCAGGTTGGCACCTCCGCGTCCGCGACGTCGCCGATCCAGGTTTCGTCGACGGCTTTGCCTTCGCGTGGCTCGTTCTCCTCGAACCAGGCCACCTTGCCGGGCACGTAGTCGATCACGTTTTTGAACCCGAGCGTCTCGAGCCGCCACGCGGCCCGCGGCGAGAGGTCTCAGCCGAAGTCGTTGCAGTAGACAAGCACCGGCCGATTGCGATCGAGTCCTGCCGTCGTGCTGGCGTCCAGCCGCTTGAGCGGGATATTGATCGCGCCGGGCAGGTGGTCATGCTCGAACTCGTCTTCCCCGAGAACGTCGACCAACTGGGCGCCCTCCGCCAGCAGCCGCTTGACGTCGGTTACCGAGAAAACTTGCGAGGGCATGCGCCTAATCTACCCGAGCGCTATTTTTCCCTCCCCCTCTCGGGGAGGGCAGGTCCCTATTTTTCCCTCCCCCTCTAGAGGAAGCCAGCTCCCTATTCTGGGGGCGTGCTCAGCGCGCTCGCATCCGGTTGTTCTTTGGGAGGTGCTCCACCTCGGCGAGCCCCAGCGCCTCCATCACCGGCGGTACGTACATTCCAAAGCGGCCGCGCAAGCCTTTCTTCAGTCCATACCAGCCGCCGACCGGGTTCTTCGGTGAGCGGGCCCACGCCTCGACGGTCCCCTCGGCGGCCGGTTTCTGTTCGTCGGCGCTGCCCAGCGGCATCCAGTCACCGTGCTGCTTGAGCATCTTGTGGAGGTCGTCCAGCCCACGCAACTGATAGCGGACCTCGGTCTTCCCCACCTGGACGACGAGCGTGGGCGGGTCGAGCGTCTCGTCCCGGAACGCCTCGAACTCCGACGTTCCCGGTGGCGTCTTGAGCAGCCACGGCGACTGCCGCGTTCCCGATCCCTTGACTTTGGCTTTGGCCATCGCGTCCTCCCTGTCTGCGGTTATACGGTAACCATTAGGTTACGCTTTCAGGTCACGCCGTGTGGGCGTTCGGCCGGCGTCAGCGTGCCCATACGCCAACCGGCGCAAAACGAAGCGGCACGTCGATGAGGATCAGGTCGGACGCGTCGCGAGCCGTCAGCGGCATGTGAGACTCGTCGTGAATCTTGACCGCGTCACCGGTCGAAAGCTCCTCCACCCCGACCCCAGCACGGCCCTCGATCAAGTAGAGGTAGCCGCCTCGCCCGGGCGCAAAGTCGTGCGCGACCGTACCGCCCGGCGCAAGGTGGCTGACGTAAACCGCGGCGTCCTGGTGAACCCTGACCGGATCGCCCTCGGCCGGCCCGATGACCTTCAACAGGCGATCCGTGCGCTCCTCGGTGGTGAACTGGCGCTGCTGCAGACCAGGTGGAAGACCTGGCGCGTCGGGAAGGATCCACAACTGCAGAAACTCCATGGGCTCGGTTTTCGAACCGTTCTGCTCGGAATGCTCCGCGCCCGACCCGAGCGTCATCAGCTGCACGGCCCCAGGATGGAGGATGCCGTCGTTGCCGAGGCTGTCGGCATGGCGGAACGTGCCTTTCCACACGTAGGTGATGCCCTCGACGTCGGCGTGCGGGTGCATTGGCCAGATCGCGCCCGGCGCCAGCCGGTCGTGGTTGAAGACTCGCAGCGGACCAACGCCCATCTGTCGTGGATCGCGATAGCGATCGAAAGAGAAGTGCCAGCGTGCCTGGAACCAGCCGCCGTCTTCGCGGTGGATCTCCTGGTCCCGGCGTACCTCCAGCATGGCTCCCCTCCCCAAGCGTACCGCCGAGGCTCTGCCTAGCCCATGTGGACCGACGATCGGCGTCCAGATGGGCTACAGGGTCGTAACGGTCGCCGGGTAGGCTCGAATCATGCCGCGGCAGAGGTCAGGGCAGGCCCTCGTTGAGTATGTCGTCCTCCTGGCGTTGGCCTCGGTGGTCGCGGTCGCCACGATAACGGTTGCCGGGCCCCAGCTGTCCCAGCTCTTCGGACACGTGAGCGCGGCCATCGCCGATCCAATGGCGCTCCTTGCACCAACGCCGACCCCGACAGCGGTGCCGGCTGCGTCAACGCCCGCGCCGACCCCAGCGGCCGCCCCTACACCCGAGCCCTCGGTCCAGCCGACACCCGCGCCGACTCCCGCCGGGCACGACCAGCACGGCCAACACCAGGGTCACTAGCGCCGCTCGATTGGACCCCGCGGCTCAGGGAATCTGAATCGAGCGCTTGGAGAGCCCCATCCAGTAGCCGTCGATGATGCTCGGCAGCGGCGCCCCGTTGCTATCGCCGGCGCCGAGGGTCACGAACAACGGGGCAAGGTGCTCCGTCCGGGGATGCGCGTAGCGGACCGCGGGTGCCCGGTGGACAAAGTCGGTGAGCTCATCGACGTCGCCGTGTTCCAGCGCCTCGTGCGCCCAGGCATCGAACTCGGTCGACCAGTCGGGTGGCGGGGCATCGAGTCGAAAGTCGCGAAGAAAGGGCAGCCCATGGGTGAGGAACCCGCTGCCGATCACGAGCACGCCCTGGTCGCGAAGCGGCCGTAGGCGCCGGCCGATTTCGAAGAGCTCTTCGGGGTTGAGGCTCGGCATCGAGACCTGCAGCACGGGCACGTCGGCGTTCGGGTACATGATGGTGAGCGGCACATAGGCGCCGTGGTCGAGCCCACGATCGGGTTCCTCGGCAACCGTCTGATCAGAAAGCAGCCGCCGGACATCGGCGGCCAGCTCCGGGGCTCCCGGCGACGCGTACCGCGCCTGGTAGTAACGCTCGGGGAATCCGCCGAAGTCATAGATCAGCGGAGTGCCGCTCCGGGTGGCGCCGATCGTCAGCGGGGCGTTTTCCCAGTGAGCGGAGACGATCAGTACCGCGCTCGGACGGGGTAAGGCTTGAGCCCAGGCCGCCAGTTGGGCGACCCAGAGCGGATCATCGACGAGCGGGGGTGCGCCGTGACCGATGTAGAGCGTCGGCATGCGACCGGAGGCGCTCGCCTGGTGAGCGCGCTCCGCGACCGCGCTGGCCGCTCCGTCGGCCGCCTCTTCGGGTGAGCTCGCCGGCTGTGGCTTCAACTCTTCATCCATCGGTGCTTCAACATTCTCGCGTAACCGGTGAAACCTCGTTTGGCTCGACGTTCGATGGGCAGCGGCGGGTAACCTTTTACGGAATGGCCGCTGATCATGCTGTCCACGCCGAGGGCCTGGTAAAAAACTATGGCCGCGTTCGCGCACTGGCTGGCCTCGACCTCGATGTCGCGGAGGGTAGTCTGCTGGCTCTACTCGGACCGAATGGGGCGGGCAAGACAACGGCGGTCCGCATTTTCACGACCCTGCTCGAGCCCGACGCCGGCCACGCCACCGTCGCGGGCTTCGACGTGGTCAAGGATGCGGATCGGATCAAGTCGCAGATCGGCCTCGCCGGTCAGAATGTCGCGATCGACGAATACCTGACGGGCCGGGAAAACCTGCTGATGATCGGGCAGCTATATCACCTCGCGGGACGGGACGCAAAGCGACGCGCCGACGAATTGCTCAGCCAATTCGACCTGACCGACGCCGCCGACCGGATCGCGAAGACCTACTCGGGCGGAATGCGACGGCGCCTGGATCTGGCCGCGTCGCTCGTCCTTCTGCCGCCCGTGCTCTTCCTCGACGAGCCGACCACCGGGCTCGATCCACGAAGCCGCCGGCAGGTGTGGGCCATGATCAGCTCGCTCGTCAGCGAGGGCTCGACCATCCTGCTGACGACGCAGTATCTGGAAGAGGCGGACGAGCTGGCGAACCGGATTGCGGTCGTCGACGCCGGGCGCGTAATTGCGGAAGGAACCTCCGACGAGTTGAAAGACCGGGTTGGAGGGAATCGGATCGAAATCGCGGTCGCCAGGGACGGCGACCTCGCTCGAGCCGCCGAGGTGGCCCGACGTCACTTTTCCAGCGAGGTGACACTGGATCCGGCGCAGCGCCGGATCTCCGCGCCGTCGAAAAACGGGACGAGCCAGCTGGCGACGCTGGTGCGCGACTTCGACGCCGCCGGGATCGACATCGTCGACCTGCAACTCCACCGGCCGAGCCTCGACGACGTGTTCCTCACCCTGACCGGGCACCAGGCGGAAGAGGAAAAAGTGGCCGCACCCGCCGGCCGCTGGCAACGGAGGTCGCGCTGATGGCGACCGCGCGCGCGGTGTCAACGGCAGGCACACGCTACCAGCCGATCACCGGACGGCCGCGTATCGTCTGGGCGTTCCTGGACGCGCTGGTGCTCGCCAAGCGGAGCGTCCTGGAAACCGTCCGGGTACCCGAGCTGATCATGTTCGTCGCCATCCAGCCGATCATGTTCGTGCTGCTCTTTCGCTATGTGTTCGGCGGCGCGATCCAGGTCCCTGGCGGGCAATACGTCAACTTCCTCATGCCCGGGATCTTCGTGCAAACGGTGGCGTTCGGCGGCGTCACGACCGCCATCGGCTTGGCCCAGGACATGCAACGCGGCATCATCGACCGTTTCCGCTCGCTCCCCATGTCCTCGTCCGCGGTCCTGACGGGGCGCACCATCGCCGATCTGGCTCGCAACCTCTTCACGGTGGTCATCATGCTGACCGTCGGATTCCTGGTCGGCTTTCGACCGGGCGGCACGCCGTTCGAGTTCCTGCTGGGAATCTTGCTCCTGCTCGGGGTCAGCTTTGCGTTCTCCTGGATCTCGGCCTTCATCGGGCTGCTGGTGCGCAGTGTCGAGGCGGCGCAGTCGGGCGGGTTCATCTGGCTGTTTCCGCTGACCTTTGCCTCCAGTGCCTTCGTGCCGGTGTCGACGATGCCGAACTGGTTACAGACCTTCGCGCGCCACAACCCCATCTCGGTTCTCGCCGATGCGCTGCGGGGCCTCTTCCACGTAAATCCCGCCCTCACCACCGGCGACACCCGCTGGGCACTGATTCAGTCAGTGGCCTGGATCGGGGCTATCCTGCTGGTCTTCGTCCCTCTTTCGGTCATCCGCTACCGCCATACGACCGCTCGTTAGCTGGCAGCGGCGACGCGCACGTCGCGACAAAGTTAGGCACAAGTACCGAGTCACCAGGGTCATCAATTAGGCAGTCCTGCCGATGCAGGTGATGACGGTGCCTGCGAATCTTTCGACTCAAGAACAATAGTTTGGGCCTCCCTACGCTGGGGGCCCGGGGTGCACAGGTGGACAGCGACAAACAGGCTGTCCGGATTTAGCCAGTGGCGAACCCGGAATCGACGCTGCAGGCGCTCGCTTCTGTGCTTCAGGCATCGCCCGAGTCAGACGCTCTCGTCATCCTCGGCCGCCTGCTCGATTCACTCCCCATCGGCTTCCACGTCAGCGACTGCGGCGGCGCCTTCCACATCCTCTACGCCAACCGGGTGTGGGAGCACTGGCTCGGACCGGAAAAGTTACCGGTCGCCGGCAAACGCCTTTCCGACCTCTTTCCGAGCGCCGAGGAGGCCGGCGTCATCCAGCTGATGCGGGAGGTCTGCGCGACCGGCCAGCCCAAGCACCTCAAGGGCTTCGAGTTCAGGGAACTGGGCGCCGTCGAGCGTGGCAAAGGCCCGGAGACCAGCCGCTGGGAC
>DATBYO010000092.1:0-16225 GCA_036513655.1 Candidatus Dormiibacterota bacterium
TTCATGCCCGTCGGGACCCAGGCGACCGTAAAGGCCTTGACGCCCGACGAGGTGCGCGACCTCGGCGCGCAGGTGCTGCTTGGCAACACGTACCACCTGGCGCTGCGACCTGGCGCGGAGCGGATCGCCAGGCTCGGCGGCCTGCATCGGTTCATGGGCTGGGAGGGCGCCATCCTGACGGACAGCGGTGGCTTCCAGGTCTTCAGCCTCGATCATCTGGTCAGGGTGACTGACGACGGCGCAACCTTTCGGTCGCACCTCGACGGCAGCGACCAACGCTTTACCCCCGAGTCAGTCATGGCGATCCAGCGAGAACTTGGCTCGGACATCGCAATGGCGTTCGACCAGCCGGTCTCCTGGCCCTCGACCAGCGAGACGGCGCGCGCCGCGATGGAGCGAACCCATCGCTGGGCAGCCCGTTGCCTCGCGACGGAGGCGGCACCAGGTCAGTTGCGGTTTGGCATCGTGCAGGGTGGATTCGACGACGATCTTCGGCGGGAGAGCGCGGAGTCTCTCGGCGGTCTGTCGTTTGACGGCTTCGGCGTCGGCGGGCTGAGTCTCGGGGAGCCGAAGGCGCTCACTTACGACTTACTGTCGGTGCAAACCGCCATCCTGCCGCGCGAGCGCCCCCGCTACCTGATGGGCGTGGGAACCCCAGGCGACCTGGTGGAGGCGATCGTCCGCGGCGTCGACATGTTCGATTGCGTGTTGCCGACCCGGATCGCCCGCAACGGGTCGATTCTCACCCGGAGGGGACGGATCAACCTCCGCAACCGCCGATTCATCGAGGATAAGGGGCCGCCAGACGAGGCCTGCGATTGCTACACGTGCCGGCGCTTCTCCCGCGCCTACCTCCGCCACCTGTTCATGGCCGGCGAAATCCTCGGCCACCGGCTGGCGTCGATTCACAATTTGAGGCTGCTCGTCCGACTCGTCGCCCAAATCCGCGAGGCGATCGGCAGTGGGGGACTGGTGCCGGCGATGACGACGCTGCGTGCCGAGTGGGCGCTCGCACCGCTACCCTGAGAGCCCCCACCCGGCTCTCCCTCGCAAGCGGGGGAGGGGACTCCACGCTTTAAGAGTTTCTCATCGAGGCTCGCCTATACTTTCCCTCGCATGCGCGTCGATCGTCGACTTCTGGGTCTGATTGCCGTCATTGCCGTAATTGCCATCTTCATCGACGGGTTCGCCTACGTCTACCGGCTGGCCACCAGCCAGCCGCTGACCGGCCCCATCCGTGGCGTTCCGACGCTCTCCATCCCATTCCTGGGTTTTTCGCAGCAGATCTACGTGCACAAGGGGCTGGACCTCCAGGGCGGCACCCATCTCGAGCTGCAAATCACCCAGGTTCGGTCCGGCACGACGATTCAGACGGCTCGCGATATCGCCGTCGCGATCATCGAGCGCCGTGTCAACAGCAGCGGCTACGCCGAATCGGTCGTGCGGCCGGAGGGGAGTGACCGGATCATCGTCGAGCTGCCCGGGGTCAACCTCGAGCAGGCCAAGCAGATCCTGGGCAAGACCTCGTATCTCACGATCTGGAAATGGGAGCCGGGAACGCCCGACGCGGCGACCCTAGCCCTGCTGAACCCGACGGACGCTCAGAAGTATGCCGGGTACAAGCCGGTTCCTACCGGTATCGACGGCAGCATGATCACCAACGCCAGCCGTTCGACCGACCCCAACACCAACCTCCCCGACGTGACCATCTCCTTCGACAACACCGGCAGCAATCTCTTCTGCAACTTCACCCGCGATCGCGTGACCCACCCACAGGGTGACCCGCAGAACAAGCTCGCGATCTTCATCGACAAGGACCTGGTCGAAGACGCCAACGTCATCAGCGAGATCTGCGGAGGCAGCGCGATCATCACCGGCGGATTCACCGCGGCGAGCGCCCAGGCGCTGGCGATCCAGCTGAGCTCCGGAGCCCTGCCGGGAACGATCTCGATCGCCTCTGCCACCGAGGTCGGCGCCACGTTGGGTGCGTCGACCGTCAAGTTGAGCCTGCTGGCCGGCGCCTTCGGGCTGGCGATCGTCATCCTTTTCATGCTCCTCTACTACCGGCTCCCGGGGGTGGTCGCCAGCGTCGCCCTCATCCTCTACGCGGCGATCGCGCTGGCCATCTTCAAGCTCTTCGGCGTCACGCTGACGCTGGCGGGCCTGGCCGGGTTCATCCTGTCGATCGGTATGGCGGTCGATGCCAACGTGCTGATCTTCGAGCGCGTCAAGGAAGAGCTGCGCGCCGGTCGGACGCTCGGCGCGGCGATGGAAGCCGGCGTGCACCGGGCCTGGCCGGCGATTCGTGACTCGAACATCTCGACGCTGATCACGTGCTTCGTGCTCTACTTCTTTGGAGCCCCGCTGATCAAGGGCTTTGCGATCACGCTGGCGATCGGTGTTGCGGTCAGCATGTTCTCCGCCGTCGTCACCACCCAGCAATTCCTGCAGATCGTCGCCGGGCTGCGGCCGGCCCGCCGGCTGGCGTTCTACGGTGTGCGGGCGCCGAAGGCTGCCTGAGGGCCGGAGATGAACATCGTCGGCCGCCGCAACTGGTACTTTCTGCTCTCGCTGGCGATCATCCTGCCAGGGATGATCTCGATGGCCTTCTTCGGCTTCCGGCTCGGGATCGATTTCGCGGGCGGCGACCAGTACAACCTCGCCTTCACGCGACCGGTCCAGGCCTCGGCGGTCCAGAAGGAGATGGACACCTTCAACGTGGAGGCAATCGTGCAGCAGGCCGGCTCGAACGGCGTGCTGGTCACGACCAAGCCGCTCTCCTCGGTGCAGGAGACCACCATCCGCGCCGACCTCACCAAGACGTTTCCGGTCGACCCATCCAAGTCGAGCTATGCGCAGGTCGGACCGACGATCGCCAAGGAGCTGGTCGTCGGCGCCGGCGGGCTGATCGCGATCGCCTCCATCCTGATCGTCATGTACTTGAGCTTCCGCTTCAACTACAAGTTCGCGGTCTGCGCCGTCCTCGCCCTGTTGCACGACGTCTTCGTCCTCACCGGCATCTACTCGATCCTCGGCAAGGTCTTCAACCTTCCGCTCGGCGAGATCAATACGCTGTTCGTGACGGCGGTGCTCACCGTGATCGGGTTCTCGGTCCATGACACGATCGTCATCTTCGACCGGATCCGTGAAAACCTTCGGCAGGCAAGCCGGTTGACCTTCGAGCAGAACGTCAACCTGAGCATCATCCAGTCGCTCGCTCGCTCGCTGAATACCTCGATGACGGTCGTGTTCGTGCTGGTCGCGCTGTTTCTGATCTCGCCGCAGAACATCAAAGGCTTCACCCTGGCGCTATTGATCGGCATCGTCAGCGGAACGTACTCATCGATTTTTAACGCGAGCCCATTGCTCGTCGTCTGGCGCCGACTCGACCCGCGCTAGCGGGCTATACTCAGGCACAAGTGAATACGAAGCTTGCACTGCGGGGCCGTCGGCCCTTTTTCTTTTAAGGGTGTCCGCACCAACCACGACTCAGCTGACTCGCATCCGCGAGTTGTTTCAGCCCACGCTCAACTTCCTTGGTTACGAGTTGTACGACCTCGCCCTGACGGGAGTCGCCGGGCACACGACGTTGAGAGTGCAGATCGACCGGCCCCAAGGCGTCACCCTCGATGATTGCGAGCGCGTCAGCAAGTCGCTGAGCGCCTTGCTCGACCAGGCAGATCCCCTGCCCACCCGCTATGACCTCGAGGTCTCGTCGCCCGGCGCCGAGCGACCACTGCGCAACCTCGACGAGTACCGGCGCTTCATCGGTCGGCGGGCGAATGTCCGCTATCGCCTGGGTGAGAGCGAGCAGGTCGCCGAGGGCCGGCTCACCGCGGTGTCCGAGCAAATGATCGAGCTGCAGCTGGGCGACGGCAAACATAAAAAAATTGTGGCGATCCCGCTGACGGACATCCTGTCCGCCCGGCTGGCGGTCGACCTTTCCCGCCACTGATGCTGAAATCGGATTTCCTCAAGGCACTCGACCAGGTCCAGGAGGAAAAGGGCATCTCGAAGCAGTCGCTGCTCTCCCTGATGGAGACGGCGCTCGCGACCGCCTACCGGCGCGCCTTCAACCCGGCAGAGGGCATTCGGGTGCATGTCGACCCGGAGACCGCTCAAATCGCCATCTTCGGCCGGCGGCGCGTGGTGGATTCGGTCAAGGACCCGGCGACCGAGATCGGTGTGGAGGAGGCGCGCAAAATCGGCGACGCGTCGCTGGGCGACATGGTCGACGTCCCCCTCCCGACCGAGGATTTCGCGCGGCTGGCGGCCCAGATCAGCAAGCAGGTCGTCTTTCAGCGGCTGCGGGACGCCGAGAAGGACCAGGTGCTCAAGGATGTTCTCGAGCACAAGGGCGAGATGGTGAGCGGCATCGTCGAACGGGTCGCGGAGCGGCCCGACGGCAACACCATCTACCTGGAGCTGGGCAAGGCCGAGGGCGTCCTACCGCCCGAGGAACAGATTCCTGATGAGACGATCCGGCTGGGCCAACACCTGAAGGTCCTCTTACTCGAGGAGCGCAAGCGGAGCCGCGGGGCGCAGGTGGTTGTCTCGCGGGCCCACAAGGCGCTGGTCCGCCGCCTGCTCGAGTTCGAGATCCCGGAGCTGACCTCGGGGGCGGTGATCATCCGGGCGCTGGCGCGCGAGCCCGGAGTGCGGACCAAGGTCGCGGTTTCCGCCAACCAGGACGGCATCGATCCGGTGGGCGCCTGCGTCGGTCCGCGCGGCGTGCGCATCCGGAGTGTCGTCGGCGAGCTGGGATCGGAGCGGGTGGATATCATCCCCTGGGCTGACGACCCGGCCCAGCTGGTGGCCAACGCGCTCAGCCCAGCCCAGGTCCTCAGTGTCGATATCGACCGGGAATCGCGGACCGCGACCGCGCACGTGCCGGAGAACCAGCTGTCGCTGGCGATCGGTAAGGACGGGCAAAACGCCCGGCTGGCGGCGAAGCTGACCGGGTGGCGGATCGACATCAAGCCATCAGCGGAATCGACGGGCCCCCACCCTGACCGTTCCCCAGAGGAGGACGGACAGGCGGCCAGCGGCCCCCACCCCGACCCTCCCCCGCAAGCGGGGGAGGGAGAGCTTGCGACCTGAGCCGCTTCGTACCTGCGTCGGGTGCCGTCAGGTCAAGCCCAGGCCGGCCCTTCACCGCCTCGCCCTGGTCGACGGCGGTATCGTCGTCGACCCGCGCCGGCTGGCGGGGCGGAGCGCTTATCTTTGCCGTGACCACGCCTGCTGGGACGCCGCGGAGAAGCGCCGGGCGCTGGACCGAGCACTCGGTGTCCACGCTACGGCGCAAGATTGGGAGCGGCTCCGTCAGGGAATACTGATTTGAGCGCCCTGCCTGGTAGGGGCGCAGTCACGCTATCATTGCCAGTTGAATTGCAAAGGAAAGGTCACTCATAGCCACAACAACTCGCGGTATCAAGGTTCAGCAGCTCGCTCGTGACCTCGGCGTCGAGGCCCGGCAGATCCTGGATTTCCTGCGCCCGACGCGGCACGCCCCACGCCACGCGATGGCCGTGCTCACCCCGGAACAGGAGGCGTCCGTGCGCACCCAGTTCGCCGCCGGGAGCCAGGCCAACGAAGCCAAGTCATCGGTTGCCGAAGGCAAGGTGGAGCTACCGCCCACCCTGTCCGTCAAGGAGCTCGCTGAGTACCTCGACGTCAAGACCGTCGACATCATCAAAGAGCTGATGAAGAACGGTGTGATGGCGAACATCAACCAGCAGATCGACTTCGACACCGCCGCCATCGTGGCCGACAGCTTTGGTGTGCAGGCCAGCCCGATGGCGATGGACTCGGCGATCGCCGAAGAGGTCGTCGGCGAAGGCGAGGGGACCCAGGTCAAGCTGACCACGCGCTCGGAGCTGTTCAGCGTCGACGGCGAGGCGCCGGAGAACCTGAAGCCGCGACCGCCGGTGGTCACGGTCATGGGGCACGTCGACCACGGCAAGACCTCGCTGCTGGACGCCGTCCGCCAGACCAAGGTGGCGGCTGGTGAGGCCGGTGGGATCACGCAGAGCGTCGGCGCTTATGTCGTCGAAGAGAAGGGCCGCCGCATCGTCTTCCTGGACACGCCGGGCCATGAGGCGTTCACCGCCATGCGTGCCCGCGGCGCCCAGGTGACCGACGTTGTTGTATTGGTCGTCGCCGCCGATGACGGCGTCATGCCGCAGACGATCGAGGCGATTTCGCACGCGAAGGCCGCCCAGGTCCCGATCGTTGTCGCGATCAACAAGATCGACAAGGATGGCGCCAACCCCGACCGCGTCAAGCAAGGTCTCTCCGAGCAGGGGCTGGTGCCCGAGGAGTGGGGTGGGCAGACCGTCATGGTGCCGGTCTCCGCCAAGCAGAAGACCGGTATTTCCGAGCTGCTCGAGATGATCCTCCTGGTCGCTGACCTTCAGGACTTGAAGGCCAACCCGGCCAAGCTCGCCGCCGGCACCGTGATCGACGCGCACCTGGAGAAGGGTCGGGGCCCGGTCGCGACCGTGCTGGTGCAGAGCGGTACGCTGCGGATTGGCGACAACCTGGTGGTGGGGCACATCTTTGGCAAGGTGCGAGCGCTGCTCGACGACCTCGGCCGGAAAATGAAGGACGCGGGTCCGGCGACGCCGGCCGTCGTCACCGGTTTGCCTGACGTGCCGACCGCCGGCGACATCTTCCAGGTGGTCTCCAGCGAGAAGGTCGCCCGGACCATCGCCGGCCAGCGCGCCGAGCAATACCGGGTCGCCACCCTGGCGCAGACCCGCCGGGTCACCCTGGCCGACCTCTCGGCGCAAGTCGGGAAGGGCGTCGTCAAGGACCTGAACCTCGTGATCAAGGGTGACAGTACCGGCTCGGTCGAGGCGCTCAAGGGCTCACTGCTCAAGATCCAGGATCCCCAGGTGCAAATCAAGATCGTCTTCGAGGGTGTCGGCCCGGTGACCGAGTCTGACATCTTGCTGGCGGCGGTCTCGAACGCGCTTGTCATCGCCTTCAACGTCAAGCCTGACGCGCTAGGCCAGAAGGCGGCCGAGCGCGAGAAGGTCGACATCCGCAGCTACGACGTCGTCTACAACGTCACCAACGACATCGAACGCGCCATCAAGGGTCTGTACGAGCCGACCTTCGTCCAGGTCTGGGAAGGCCGCGCCGAGGTGCTGACGCCGATCAAGATCCCAAAGCTGGGCGTCATCGCCGGCTCGCGGGTGCAGGATGGCAAGATCACGAGTCAGTCGCATGCCAAGCTGCTGCGCGACAACAAGACCATCCACGAGGGCCAGATCGGGAGCCTGAAGCGGTTCAAGGACGACGTGAAGGAAGTCGTCGCCGGGCTCGAGTGCGGGATCCGGATCGAGGGCTACCAGGACTACCAGCAGGGCGACGTCATCGAGTCCTACCAGGTCAAGCAGGCGTAGAAAAGACCGGGCGGCCGATCCGTGACGTCCGCCTGGCACTGATCGGGTTCGGCCACGTCGGTCGCGCGTTTGCCCGGCTGATTCTGCTCAAGCAGTATTTACTGCGCGAGCGATACGGGCTGAACCCGGTCGTCACCGCGGTCGTGACGAAAAGCCACGGTTGGGCACGCAACGACAAGGGCTTGCAATTGAGCGCACTGCTCGCGTCCGACCACTTGACCGAGCAGAGTGCATCGCCCGCGGTCCGTGCGCTCGCCGCCGAGGTCCTGGTCGAAATCTCGACCCTCAACCCGCGCACGGGCGAGCCCGCCCTAACCACCATGCGGGAGGCGCTTCAGGCCGGCATGGATGTCATCACGGCCAACAAGGGTCCGATCGCCTACGGCTTCAGGGAGCTCGAAGGGCTCGCCCAGGCTCACGGCAAGCAGTTGCGCTTCGAATCGGCGGTGGCCGACAACCTTCCGGTGTTCAATCTGATGCGCTTCGGCTTGCCGACCGCCAAGGTTGGCCTGGTCCGCGGCATCCTCAACAGCACGACGAACTACTTGCTGAGCCAGGCCGCCCGGGGCGTCCCGTGGAAGGATGCGCTCGCTGAGGCGCAGCGACTCGGGATCGCCGAGCGCGATCCCAGCAACGACCTCGAGGGCTGGGATGCCGCGCTGAAGGCCACGATCGTCGCCAATGCCGTGATGGGACTCGACCTCAAGGTTTCGGACGTCGTGCGCGAGCCGGTCACCGAGGAAGTTGGCGAGCGTGCGTGTGAGGCGGCCAGCCGCGGCATGCGGATTCGGCCGCTCGCGGCGATCGGCCCATTCGGGACGCGCTGGGCACCGGTTGAGGTCGGCCCGGACGACCCCTTCTACGCCGTCGACGGCTTCTCGATGGCGATCGAACTCGACACTGACGTGGCAGGCCACCTCGCCATTGCCCTGCACCAGCCCCATGTCGAACAGACGGCCTTTGGCCTGCTCGCCGACCTCGTCGATATCGAAACGCACCGATCGTGGTGAATCCCAAAGACATCGTTCGTGACGGCTATGACCGCATCTCCTACGCGTACAGGGATGATGCGGGTCGCGGCCCGGTCAAGGATCGGGCAGAACAGCGGCTAGGCAGGCCGGATTATGAAGCGTGGCTGGCGGAGCTGACGCCGCTGCTTCAGGACGGTGATCCGGTCCTCGACCTCGGCTGTGGGTGCGGCGTGCCGGCCACCGCGATCCTCGCCGAGCGCTACGAGGTGACCGGAGTGGATTTGTCGCCCGTGCAAATCAAACGTGCGCGCCACCTGGTCCCGAAAGGCCAATTCGAGTGCGCTGACATGACAAGCGTCGATTTCCCACAGAGGAGCTTTGCCGCGGTCGTTTCCTTCTACGCGATCATCCACGTGCCCCTCGACGAGCAGCCGGCCCTATTCGAGAAGATCCGAGGCTGGCTCGAGCCTGGGGGTTATTTGCTCGCGACGGTGGGATCGGGAGCCTGGACTGGTACCGAAGACGATTGGCTTGGTGCGCCGATGTACTGGAGCCACGCCGATCGGGCCACCTATGTTGCCTGGCTCGAACAGAGCGGCTTCGAGACCCGTTGGACGCGCTTCATACCCGAGGGAACTGGTGGCCACACCCTGATCCTGGCCGCGGCCCCCACCCTGCCCTCCCCCGGAGCGGGAGGGTGATTGGCTGCTTCCCCAGAGACGGAGGGTGATTGGGCGCCTCATACAATGACGTCATGGGCACTCATCGAGTTGAACGCGTCGCCGCACAGCTGCGCCAGGAGATCAGCCAGATCATCATTCGCGACCTCAAGGATCCCCGGATCGGAATGGCCACCATCAGCGAGGTGAAGCTCAGTCCAGATCTTCGCAACGCCATCGTCAAAGTCAGCGTCGTTGGCGAGGACGATGCTCGCGACGCGGCGATCGATGGCCTGGATCACGCGAAAGGGTTCATCCGCCGGGAGCTCGGCTCGCGACTCTCGAACCTTCGGTTCGCTCCCGACCTTCATTTCGAGCTCGACCAGGGGGTCGCCTACAGCGTCCGGGTGAGTCAGCTCCTGCGCGAAGTTCAGCAAGGGGAGCCAAACGCCGGCAGCTGAGCTCGCTCCACCGCGCCCGGAGGTGGCCGAGCTGGCGCCCCGGATCTGGCAGGTGATCGACAACGCTCCGGTCGTGACGGCGGTCACGCACAAAGATGCGGATGGGGACACGCTGGGGTCGGCGCTCGCGCTCGCCCTCACGTTGGAGCCGATCGGCAAGTCGGTACCCGTTGTCTCCTCGCCCCCGGTGCCGGGCGCCTGGTGGTTCCTACCCGGTATCGATCGCGTGAACCGACAGGCCCCGCCGGGTCATGGCCCGGTCTTCATCTTCGACGCCAGCGATCCGTCGCGCGCCGGCGCCTACGAACCCGTGGTCACGCGGGCGAGCGTGGTCGTCAACGTCGATCACCACGTCTCGAACACGCGCTTCGGCACGATCAACCTGGTCCTCACCGACGCGGCCTCCACCGGCGAGCTTGTCTACGACCTGCTCAAGGCGTGGAAGCTCGAGATCCCGCCCGGGGCCGCGTCCTGTCTGTATGCCACCATCCTGTCCGACACCGGCGGATTCCGGCACGACAACACTTCGGCGCACGCGTTGCGGGCCGCCGCCGAGCTGGTGCAGCTCGGTGCGGATCCGGTCATGATCGCGCGCGGTCTCTTCAAGAGCCGGCCGGCCTCCTCGCTCCGGATGCAGGGGCGAATCCTGCAGGGCCTGCATTACGAATTCGGTGACCGTCTCGTCTGGGGATCGATCAGCCAGGCGGGGCTGCGCGACAGCGGCGCGACGACCGACCAGGCGGACAGCGCCATCGACCAGCTCAACACCGTGCGCGGCCAGGAGCTGGCCATCCTTTTCAAAGAGGCGGGACCGCGCCTGACGAAAGTCAGCATCCGGAGCCGCGACCAGGTCGATGCCGCCGAGCTCGCGGGCAAGTTTGGCGGCGGCGGCCACCGCCGCGCGGCGGGCATCGAGCTGGCACTGCCGCTACGGGAAGCGGAGACGAAGGTGCTCGAGGAAGTTCGCGCGCGCATGACTGACCTCGCGTGACATCCGGCATCCTGAACGTCAACAAGCCGGCCGGACCGTCGTCGTTTGCCGTGGTGCGTACGCTGCGCCGATTGCCCGGCGTCGTGAAGGCCGGCCACGGCGGCACGCTGGACCCGGCTGCCGAGGGCGTCCTGCCTATCTTGGTGAACGCCGCCACCCGGCTGGCGGACTTTATCCACGAATGGCCGAAGACCTATCTCGCCACCGTGACCTTCGGCTTCACGTCCGACACCGGCGACCGGGAGGGCGCCATCGTCGCGTCGGGCGACCCTGCGGCTGTCAGCCGTCAGCGCATCGAAGCCGCGCTGCCAGCATTTACCGGTCACATCGAACAGGTCCCCCCAATGTTCTCGGCGCTCAAGCAGGGCGGGGAGGCCCTGTACCGAAAGGCTCGGCGGGGTGAGGCGGTCGATCGACCCGCGCGCGAGGTTGAGATCTTTTCCATCCGCCTCCTCGACTACGCTCCGGTGACGGCCGTCGGCCGGCTGGAAATCAGGTCCGGCCGTGGCATGTACGTCCGCAGCCTTGCCCACGACCTGGGGGCCGCGCTGGGTTGCGGCGCGTATCTCTCCGGCCTGACTCGAAAGGCCATCGGCCCACTCGCGCTGGCCGACGCGATTCCGGTCGCCACGTTGGCGGCAGCGGGGGAGGGGTGGACCCAGTGGCTGCTGCCGATGGACCTGCCCCTGCGCGATTGGCCGGCGGTGTCCCTGGATGCCGCCGCCGCCGCTGCTGTTCGCCGCGGGCAATCGGTTCCCGTCCCGAGCGCTAGCGCCGGCCGTTACCGGTTGCTTGGCCCTGACGGGGGCTTACTGGCGTGGGGCGAGGCAGACGCGACCCGCCGGATCCAGCCGCGTGCAGTTTTTGCGTGATGACCGCCGTCAGCTTCGGCTTCCCACCGCCAGGCACCCTCGGGCCGAGCTACGCGACGATCGGCACCTTTGACGGCGTTCACCGTGGCCACCAGGCCATCTTGAAGCCGCTCATCGCCGGGGCTCGTGCGGCGGGTGCGGCCAGCGTGTTGATCACCTTCGAGCCACATCCGCGGTGCATTCTCGATCCCGACCATTGTCCACCGAATCTCACGACACTCGACGAAAAAACCTGGTTGCTCGATCGGCTTGGACTCGACCATGTGGTGGTGATCCCCTTCACACCGCAGGTCGCGGCCCTGAGCGCGGCGGCGTTCATGCAGCGGCTGCTCCGTGGCATCGAACTCCG
This sequence comes from Candidatus Dormiibacterota bacterium, assembly GCA_036513655.1. Lineage (GTDB taxonomy): Bacteria > Chloroflexota > Dormibacteria > CF-121 > CF-121 > CF-13. The sequence goes on from DATBYO010000092.1 coordinate 11,713, forward strand.
GCACATCGTCGTGGGCGAGAACCATCGCTTCGGGCACGGCCAGCGTGGTGATTCCGCCTTCTTGCGCCGGCTGGGCGCGCGGCACAGCTTTACCGTGGAGGTCGCCCCGACGCTGAAACGTGGTGGAGCGCCGATCAGCAGCTCGCGGATCCGCCGCCTGGTGTTGCTTGGGCAGGTTCGGGCGGCGGCCCAGCTCCTTGGCCGGGACTACTTCATGCGCTCCGCCGTCGAGCACGGCGTCCAGCGCGGCCGACAACTTGGTTTTCCAACCGCGAACCTGCGAATCGCCCCTAACAAACTGCTGCCGGCCACCGGGATCTACGCCGTCCGGGTCGATATCGAAGAGACCACCTATCCCGGTGCGCTCAGCCTCGGCTTCCGGCCGACCTTCGGCGGCAACACGCTGACGGTCGAGGTTTTCGTCCTCGATTTCGAGGGCGACCTGTACGACACGCTCCTGACCGTCTGGTTCGTGCAGCGCCTGCGTGCTGAAAAACGGTTTGCCTCGGTGGCATCCCTTCAACAGCAGATGACTCGTGACGTGGAGAACACCAGACGGATCCTCGCCCACTCGTAATTGTCAACCCGGCCGCCGGAGGCGGTCGAGCCCGCGGATTCTGGCGGCGTTGTGCTGCCGGCTGCGCCGTGGCCGGCGTCACCATCGAGGTCGTTGAGACCGCCCGGCGCGGCGATGCCGCCGAGTTCGCCGCCGCGGCCGGCGATCGACTGGTGGTCGCGGTCGGCGGCGACGGGACAGCCCATGAAGTGGTCAACGGACTGCTCCGACGCCCCGCCGAGCGTCCGCCGCGGGTCGGGTTCCTGCAGCGCGGCACCGGCGCCGACCTTCGCCGGAGTGTGGCCAGCCCCCGGCGGCCTGAAGACGTTTCGGCCTGGCTGACCACGGATCGCTGGCGCCCGCTCGACGCCGGCCGCCTGTCGACCTCGACCGGACGGCGGTACTTCATCAATGTGGCGGATGCCGGGATTGGTGCCGAGGTGGTGCGTCGGGCCGCACGAGGGCCGGGGGCATTGGGGGGGACGATCAATTTCCTGGGAGCGGCGGTCGTGAGCCTGCTCCGTCATCGCAACACCCCGGTCCGCCTCCGGCTCGATGACGGGCCGGTATTGCAGCGGCGGATCCGGACCATCGCCGTCGCCAACGGCGCCTACCTGGGCGGGGCGATGCGGATCGCCCCCGATGCCAAGCCGGACGACGGGTGGTTCGAGGTCGTCACGATCGGCGACGTCGGTCGCTGGCTCGGCATCCGGAGCCTGCCGATGCTTTACCAGGGGACGCACGGCCAGCTGGCCCAGGTCGAATTCGGACGGGCTCGGCGGGTCGAGATCGAGAGCGAGCAGCCGATCGGTGTCGAAGCGGATGGAGAGCTTGCCGGTACGACCCCCGCGGTATTCGAGATGATCCCCGGCGCCCTCCAGGTTATCGATTGGCGACCTTCGGGTATACTCACGTCTAACCGAGCGCGAGTGTCCGAATAGCCAACGGCACTCGGGCAAGCGAATCTAGGAGGTATACCGACTGGCAACATCGATCAAGACGGGCGTCATCGAAACCAATCGCCTGCACGAGACGGACACCGGATCGTCGGAAGTCCAGATCGCCATCTTCAGCGAACGGATCAATCACCTCACCGACCACCTGAAAGCGCACGCCCACGATCACAATTCGCGACGTGGCCTGCTCCAATTGGTCGGGAAGCGCCGGCGCCTTCTGAATTACCTGCAGCGCACGGACATCGAACGCTACCGGGCGGTCATCGCCAAGCTTGGGCTCCGGAGGTGATGGCCTAAAGCCATACCCCACTTGCCCGGGCGGGCCGCCTCGCGCAGGGTTAGAGATTGGTGTGCGGAGAAAGGGTTCCTTTTCTTCGAACCCCAACCCCTAACCCGCCAGACAGGATCCGCCTGGGCCCGACAGCCAAATATTTTCGTGCCGCGGTTTTACGCGGCCCAGGAGGAATCGTGAATCAGACACAACTCGAACTCGGTGGGCGCACCCTAACGATCGAAACCGGTCGCGTCGCCCAACAGGCATCCGGTGCCGTCACCGTGCGCATGGGCGACACCATGTTGCTGGTCACCGCCGTGATGTCCGCCACACCGCGGGAAGGGATCGACTTTTTCCCGCTGACGTGTGACTACGAAGAAAAACTCTATGCCGCCGGCAAGATCCCGGGCGGATTCATCCGGCGCGAGGGGCGGCCCAGCGAGCAGGCCATCCTGAACAGCCGCCTGATCGACCGGCCGATCCGGCCGCTCTTCCCCAAGGACTTCCGCAACGACGTCCAGGTGGTGGCGACCGTCCTCTCCGTTGATCAGGAGGCCGACCCGGCCATCATGGCCATCATCGGCGCCTCGACGGCACTGTCGATCTCGCCGATCCCCTTCCAGGGACCGATCGGTGCCGTCCGGATGGGGATCATCGACGATCAACTGATCGTCAACCCGCCCGTCAACAAGATGGAGGAGAGCAAGCTCGACCTGGTGGTTGCCGGGACCCGCGAGGCCATCATCATGGTCGAAGCCGGCGCCAAAGAAGTTTCCGAAGAGCGCATCGTTGAGGCGCTCCGCATCGCACACCGCGAGATCGTCCGGATCTGCGACATGCAGGATGCCTTCGCCCGCGAAGTCGGGAAACCGAAGGTGGAGGTGACTCCGACCCCGACCGATCCCGAGGTCGATCAGGCGGTCGACCAGTTCCTCTCGCAGCGACTCGACCAGGCCCTGTTTAACCCCAACAAGGCCCTGCGGGAGTCGGCCCTGGACGACCTGAGGAAGGAAACCATCGCCGAGCTCGGTCCGAAATTCGCCGACCGCCTGCCTTACCTCACGAAGAGCTTCGAGGCCAAGGTCAAGCAGCGGGTCCGCGCAAAGATCCTCGATGAGGGGCTGCGGCCCGACGGTCGGAAGACGACCGAGATCCGTGCTATCAGCTGCGAAGTCGGCGTTTTGCCCCGCACCCACGGGTCCGCGCTCTTCACCAGAGGTCAGACGCAGGCGCTGAGCATCGTGACGCTTGGCTCGATCGGCGACAAGCAGAAGCTCGACGGCCTCGGCCTCGAGGAGTTCAAGCGCTTCATGCATCACTACAACTTCCCGCCGTTCAGCGTCGGCGAGGCGCGCCCCTTGCGGTCGCCCGGCCGGCGCGAGATCGGCCACGGGGCGCTCGCCGAGCGAGCCCTCCTACCGGTGGTGCCAACCGAAGAGGAGTTCCCCTACACGATCCGGATCGTGACCGAGATCCTGTCATCCAACGGCTCGACCTCGATGGCGAGCGTATGCGGCTCCAGCCTGGCGATGATGGACGCCGGCGTCCCGATCAAGGGACAGGTGGCCGGGATCGCGATGGGCTTGATCACCGGTGATGGGAAGGTCGCCGTGCTGAGTGACATCCAGGGCATCGAGGATGCCCTCGGCGACATGGACTTCAAGGTGGCCGGGACTCGCACCGGCGTGACGGCCATGCAGATGGACATGAAGATCAAGGGGATCAGCATCGACACCATGGCCGGCGCCATCCAGCAGGCCAAAGACGGCCGCTTCTTCATCATGGACAAGATGGACGCGACCTTGAGCCAGCCGCGGGCCGCCATGTCCCAGTACGCGCCACGGATGCTCACCATCCAGATCCACCCCGACAAGATCCGCGAAGTGATCGGCCCCGGAGGCAAGATGATCCGGAAGATCATCGAGGACTCGGGCGTCACCAGTATCGACATCGAGGACGATGGCCGGGTGGTGATCGGATCCGTGAACGGCGAGTCGGCGGCGAAAGCCGAGCAGCTGATTCGTGACCTGACCGGCGAGGTCGAGGTCGGCAAGAATTACCGCGGCAAGGTGGTTCGCATCATGCCCTTCGGCGCCTTCGTCCAGATCATGCCGAACCAGGACGGGCTGGTCCACATCAGCCAGCTGTCCGAGGACCGGGTCGAACGCGTCGAGGATGCGGTCAACGTGGGCGACGAGATCGAGGTCAAGGTGACCGAGGTCGATCGCCAGGGCCGCGTCAACCTGTCGCGCAAGGCGGTCCTCCAGGAAGCCAAGGGCATTACCAACGGCGACTGGATCGTCACCGAGCGCGATCGTGGCGGCCCTCGGCGTGAGGGTAGCGGCGGGGGTGGCGGATACCGCCCCGGCGGCGACCGCGGTCCGCGTCGCGATTTCGACCGAGCCGGCGGCCGTAGACCGGATCACCGCAATTAGGAAGTAGGCCTGTGGAAATCCAGTATGCCGGGGCCCCGGTCCCGGCATACAATGGGCCCCGGTTTGGACTTCGCCGACCTGCCGAGCTTGAGCGCGGCGGTCCACAATTGCAGGCGCTGCCCGCTGGGACATTCGCGGACGCGGGCGGTGCCCGGGGTGGGCCCGGGCGACGCGCGGATCATGATCGTCGGCGAGGCGCCCGGTCAGAACGAGGACCTGCAGGGCGAGCCGTTCGTCGGCGCGGCCGGCAAACTGCTCGACCAGCTGCTTCGCGGCATCGGGCTCTCGCGTG
>DATBYO010000093.1:0-27327 GCA_036513655.1 Candidatus Dormiibacterota bacterium
CTGATCCGCACCGCGGCGCAGCACTTCGCGGGCGGCCCAGCGGACCCCATCCGCCCCGTCGGCGAGGATCGACTCCGAAGTCAGGCCGGGAACCACCGGAAAAGCCGCCCGGGATGTCCGCGCCCGATGGTCGCCGTGCCCGCCGGTCTGGGAAATGAAGGCGCCGCTCACGAAGATCCGCGGGCCCCGAATCAATCCCAGGCGGACCGCTTCCTTGAATCCCCAATCCAGACCGCCCGCATCGCGGACGGTGGTGAAGCCCGCGTCCAGCGTGGCTTCAATCACCCGAGCGATCCGCAGTGCCAGCACGGCCGGCGGGAGCGCCGCCTCCGCCGCGGGGTCGAGGTCGAGCAACGCGAGGTGCACGTGTGCGTCGAGCAGCCCGGGCATCAGCGTGCGCCGCTGGCAATCGACGACGCGGGCATCCTTCGGTCCCGCCGGCCCGCTCGACGCGCCGATCCGGCGGATCCGTCCGTCTTCCACGACCACCCGTCTGTCCTGCTGTGGGTCGCGGCCGGTGCAATCCAGGAGGGTGGCGTGTTCGAAGACGACGCTCACGGCCTGATTAGTTTATCTACGCGGCGACGTACGTCAGCAGGAGGTCGGTGGCAAAGGCGAGCAGAAACCCGATGAGGATTCCCCACGCCAGGGCGGCCGGGGAGTTGAGCCGGCGGCCGATGTGAAACATCTCGTTGACGACATAGAGCAACGCACCGGCAGCCAGGGCGAGGAACAGCACATAGACATAAGTGGAGGTGAAAACGTAGCCGATCACCGTGCCCAGGAAGGTTGGTCCTCCGCCGATCAAGCCGGCGGTGAGGAGAAAACTCCACGATGGCGGCGAGCTGTCCATTGCGAGCGGCGCCGCGATGCCGAAGCCCTCCGTGACGTTGTGGAGCGCGAAGCCGATCACGAGCACCAGCGCAAAGGCCACCGCGCCGGTGGCCGCGGATTGGCCGATGGCCAGGCCTTCGGAGAGGTTATGGAGGCCGAGCCCGGTGGCGATCATCATCGCCAGTGTCTTGGGCGCGGCGGGCGGCGCGTTCTTGGTTCGTCCGAATAGCCGGGCATTGACGTAGACCAGGCTGAGGAGTCCCACGCCGATGCCCACCGCGAAAACCACCACCAGCAGTGCGAATCCCGCATCGCCTCGGCGTGCGGCGGCAAGGCTGGTCTCGACGGGCGTGATGGCATGGTTGAGGATGTCCCAGAGCAAGAAGAGGAGAACGCCGGTGGCGACGGCGTTGAGCATGCCCTGTACCGCGCGCGAGACGCCGCGAATGCGTCCCACGGGAAGGCCAATGAAGATGGTGGCGCCCGCGATGGCGCCCAGGGCGGCCGCGGCGGCGTGACTCACGCGTCTATATTGTTAGCAGGTGCGAAGCTCACAATTAGATAACGCTAACACACGCTCCCGTCCGCCCTCCGAGGTGATCGCCCACTACCTGGAGGCGATTTACTACATCCGCGCCGAGGGCGAAATCGTGCGCAGCGCGCGCCTGGCGGACTGGCTTTCCGTCAGCCGGCCGACGGTGACGGTGGCGCTTCGCCGGATGAACCGTGACGGGATGGTGCGGCTCAATGCGCACAAAGAAATCGAGCTGACGGCGCGGGGCGACGCCGCCGCCGCGGCCATCGTCCGGCGACACCGGATCATGGAGCGCTGGCTGACCGACGTCCTTGGGCTGGACTGGGTGAGGGCCGATGCCGAGGCCGAGCGCCTCGAGCACGCTGTCTCCGAGGTGGTGGAGCAGACCCTCTACCGGACGCTGGGTAGACCCAAAACCTGCCCACACGGCAACCCGATCCCGGGCCATTCGACCATGCGGGCCAACGAGTTACGGCTCTCGGCGCTCAAACCCGGTGAGACCGGGACCATCACCAGGATCTCCGAGGTGGCCCAGCGGGAAGCGCCTCCGCTCTTGCAGTACCTCCACGATCGGGGGCTCAAGCCGGGAACCCGCATTACGGTGCAGGAGGTCGACGAGGTCGGCCGGACGATGCAGCTCCGGGCGGCCAGGCTGCTGACACTCAGCAACGAAACCGCCTCGAAGCTGTCGGTCGTGCGATCGCGCTAAGCGGAGACCCGGGCCGGCTCCCGCTCCTCGCTGACGACCACCGCCGGCTTGGCGGTCGCTGGGGAGTGGGGCAGGACGAGCCAGCCGGCGAAAACGACGACGCTGCAGATCACCGCGATGACCGTTGTCGCATCCATGAGGTTTTTCCTCCTTCTTAATTCGCGTTGATGCTGGCGTAGGCGGGTTCACCGTGTTGCGAGAGATCGAGACCAAGGATTTCTTCGTCCTCGTGCACGCGCAGGGGGACGAACAGGTTGACGACTTTGAGGATGATGAAGGTGCCGACGATCGCCCAGCCCCAGGCCGCCCCGATCGCCAGCAGCTGGATGAGGACCTGCTTCGGGTTGCCGTAGAACAGACCGTTGGCCGCGGTCGAGTTGATCGCGACCGTGGCGAACAGCCCAGTGGCGAGGGCGCCCCAGGTTCCCCCGATGCCGTGGACCGCCCAGACGTCGAGGGCATCGTCGACGTGGATCCGCTCCCGAAGCTGGATGGCCAAGTAGCAAACCACGCCGGCGCCGAACCCGATCACGATTGCGCCCATGACGTTGACAAAGCCGGAGGCCGGGGTGATGGCGACCAACCCGGCGACCGCACCGGCGGCGGCGCCGATCACGCTCGGCTGCTTCTTGTGCCACCAGCTGACGGTCATCCAGGTGAGGGCCGCCATGGCGGTAGCGGTATTCGTGACGACGAATGCGCTGGTAGCAAGCGCGCCGGCACCGAGCGCGCTGCCCGCATTGAAGCCGAACCATCCGAACCAGAGCAGGGCCGCGCCCAGCACCGTCATCGTGGCGTCATGAGGCTCGACCTTCTGCTTGCCGAAGCCGATTCGCCGGCCAAGCACGAGGGCGGCAACCAAAGCCGAGACGCCGGAGCTGATGTGAACGACCGTCCCGCCGGCGAAGTCGAGCGCGCCCAACTGGTGCAGCCAACCCCCCGCGCCCCAGACCCAGTGCGCGATCGGATCGTAAACGAAAGTCGCCCACAGCAGGGAGAAGAGCACGAATGCCTTGAAGCGCTGGCGTTCAGCGAACGCGCCGCTGATCAGCGCCGGCGTGATGACCGCGAACATCATTTGGAAAACCATGAACGCCTGGTGCGGAATGGTCGGCGCGTAGTCAGGGTTCGGCGTAAAACCGACGTTGTTCAGGCCGATCCACTCGAGGCCACCGATGATGTGGAACTTGTCGGGGCCGAACGCGAGGCTGTATCCCCAGAGAACCCACTGGACACTGATAAGGCAGAGGATGAAAAAGCTATGCATGATCGTGGAGAGGACGTTCTTGCGGCGGACCAGCCCGCCATAGAAGAAACCGAGGGCCGGCGTCATCAACATCACGAGCGCAGCCGACGCGAGAACCCAGGCGGTATCGCCACTATCGATTTTCATTCGGGAATTGTCCGACGACTGGACCGTCGGAGGTAATGGACCGCTATTACGGAAATACCCAGCCGACATCGTGCGCGACGCACAAATCAACAGCTTCCCTCACCTGTGGGGGAGGGTCAGGGTGGGGCGTCTAGCGAGCGACCCAGGTCCGGTTGTCGTGGCAGAAGTGGATGGAGGCCGGCTTCCGCCGCCGAAGCTTGTCGAGGGACTGATTGAAGGTCGGGACATCCTCCATCATGCCCTCGCGCGGGGCCTCGCCCTCGAACATCTTGACGGTCCAGCAGGCGTCCCCGGTCATCAACGCCGGCCCATCCGTCGTATCGACCTCGATGCTCTGGTGCCCGTGGGTGTGGCCCGGTGTGGTCACCACCCGGACGCCGGGCACGATCTCGCGCTCCCCGTCCAGCAGCTCGTAGCGCGCCCCCGCGTAGTCGAGCCACGCGGTGGGCGTGTCGGCGTACTGGTGACTTCGTTCGTATTCGGATCGCTGCACGTACAGGGGCGCCTGCGGAAACACAGCGTTCTGACCGCAATGGTCGAAATGGAGGTGCGAGTTGATGACCCAGCGAATGTCGGAAGGATCGACGTCGTGCTTGTGCAGCGCGTCCGCAACCGAGGCATTGACCGGGCGATAGTCCTTGATCAACTCCAGCGGCGTGCCGTAGCCGGTATCCACCAGTCCGGCCCCACCGGGATGCTTGATCAGGAACCCATGCACCGGGATCTGCATGGCGAGGTCGGACAGCCAGATGTGGCCGAGGTTCAGTCGGACGATCGCCTCCGTCGGGAGCCGCACCCCGTGATGCTACGCGCCCAATTTCCCTCCCCCTCCGGGGGAGTTGCAGGGACATTACCCTCCCCCTCCGGGGGAGGGCAGGGTGGGGGCGCTACGCCTTCAACAGCGGCAGGATTTCGTAGTTCCCGCCCAACAGGTCCGATGCCGGCGCCTTGAGATAGCCCTGCAGTACCGAGGCGTACACGGATCGAAAGTCCGTCGTGAATTTCAAGTTGCCGTTGTCGAGGGCGCTCAGGCTCGGCTGCTGGCCGTAGAGGCCACCCTTGACCGGGGCGCCCAGCAAGAACATCGGCGCGGCCGTGCCGTGGTCGGTTCCTGCGCTGCCGTTCTCCTTGACGCGGCGCCCGAATTCCGACCAGGTCATCACCAGGACCCGGTCGCCAAACCCGTGCCCTTGCAGGTCCTGCATGAAGGCCGTCAACGCCACGTCGAGGTCGAGGAGCAGCTTGTCGTGGACCGGCTTCTCGCGAGCGTGGTTGTCGAAGCCGCCCAGGGTCACATGCGCGACGCGTACGCCCAGCCCGGAGACGATCGTTTCGGCGACCAGCTTCAACGAGCTGGCGATCGGGCTGTTGGCCGGATAGGTGGCTTTCGCCTGGTAGCTCGCGTCCGTCGCCTGGAGCGCGTGCGACGCTTGCAGGGCCTCCTGAAGCGTGGTGTCCAGCAGCGCGCCGAATGGCGCCGGGCCGGCGGTCTTGAACGCGCCGTAGAACTTCATCAGCGGGTTCTCGATATCCACCTGGGTGCCGTGCTCGTTGACCGGCTGCAGGCGGAAGGTCTTGAGCGACTGCAGCGCGGTCACCGGGATCTTCGACCGCAGTTCCGGTGGCACCAGCGATCCCGCGCTCACGCCTTCGAGCGCGTGATTCGGCGACTCCCCGACCTGGTCCAGATAGTTCAGGTAGCGGCCCAGCCAGCCGTCGCCGATACCGCCAGTCACGTTGGCGGTCTCCCAGATCGACATCGACGCAAAGTGGGAGAGATTCGGATTCGGGTAGCCGACCCCCTGCACGATGGCAAGCTGGCCGGCATCCCAGCTGGCCTTGAGTCCCTTGAGGTTTGGGTGCAGGCCGAGTTGCTGGTTGAGCGTCAGCACGCCCTGGTCCTGCCTCAGGGTCGGCCGGGCGTCGTGATACGCCGCGTCCTGGAAGGGGATCACCGTGTTGAGCCCGTCGTTGCCACCGGCAAGCTGGACCAGCACGAGAATCCGATCGTTTGGCGTCGCATTTGGCGAGTCCGCTGCGGCCGCGGCCACCCCATTGGCGAACACCGATGGCACGGCCGAGCCGGCGAAGACCGGCAGCAAACCCTGCCTCATGAAATCGCGGCGGCTAAACATGGTTGCTCATCTCCATCAGCTCAGTTGAAACTCCGGGGTGGCCATGACCATGAAGAGCAAGCCCGCCTGGTCGCCGGGATGCGCGTTCGCAAAAGCCTGCAATCCGTCGCGGGTCGTGGGACTCAGATTGCCGTCGACCAGGGTGCCGACCAGCTGATCGAGCGATTGGGTGGGTAGGCTGGCGCGCATCCGCTGGGCGGCGGCGTTGGCAAAGTTGATCCGGGACAGCAGGGTCGTGCTGTTGATCCACGAGGTGCCGGCGGGCCAGCCGGCCACGTTGGGGGGATAGAAGAGCACCTGGCCCATGGGTCCCATCGCCGTGTTCGCGGGGGCGAACGCCTTGGCGTCGGCCCCGGTCGACCGCAGCGTCGCCGCGACCAGCTCCGCCGGACTCTTGACCAGCGCGCGATACGCTTTCGGCGAATAGAACGCATCCATGGCGAAGATTTCGCTGACGACGGCCCCGACGTTGTAGCGCGAATGCTGGAAGGTGTCGGCGAGGTGCTGGACGATTGCCGGCTCCGGGTTCGGATACGCGAAGAAGGTAAAGAGCTTTGTCGTCAGGCGCTCGGCCGTGGCTCGCAGCGGGACCAGCATCTCGACGATGTCATCGCCGGTGAGGTTTCCCGTCTTGCCCATGAAGGTCTTCTGTCCGCTGTCGAAGTAGCGAGGGACAAAAACCGACTGCGACGTGTAGCGGAGTTGGGTGCCGCCCTTCAGCGTCCAACCGGTGAATGCGCGAGCCGACTCACGGACGTCGTCCTCGGTGTAATGTCCGATGCCGGTCGTGAAGAGTTCCATCAGTTCCCGGGCATAGTTCTCGTTCGGCTTCCCTTTGCGGTTGGTCTCGGTGTCGAGGTAGACCATCATCGCCGGGTCTTTGGAGACGGCCTTCAGCAAATCGTCGAAGTTGGCCAGCGCCATCTTCCGAAACAGCTGGTTCTGGGTGTACATCTGCTCCGTCCCGGATTTGTCCAGCCCGCTGGTCAGCAGGCCGTGCCAGAACAGGGTCATCTTCTCCTCGAGCGGCCGGGCGCTCTGCACCATCCGTTGCAGCCACCAGGACTGGACCGCGGCGGCGCTCGGACCTTTCGCCGACGCGAGGTCGAGCGTCGGAAGGTTGGCCTCGAGCCCGGCGTTGGAGGTCAGCTGGTAGTTCATGACAGCCTGGGTCATCGCCGACGTGGTCATCGCGGCGTACTGATCGAGCTGCTTGCTGGTGGCGCCGAAGCCGGCGCGCCGGAGCAGGTGCGCCGCCCGACCGCGCGAGGTGCTCAGCGCACCCTGGTAGTCGTGCGTGAGATCCCGCACCCGGTCAAGGATCTGTGACAGGTCGGTGCCCTTCCAGAGGACGGCCACCGCTGCCGCCGTTGCCCCGGCCGCCCCAGTGGCGAGCACGGCCCGCCTCGAGACCGGCCGCTGCCAGATCGGCTTTGAACTCGTCGGCGGCAACGTCGTGGAAGGCGCGTCGTCCATGTCCATTTCTAAGGTATGGCCCAAGCGTGAGCTCGGCCTGAGAGGCCCCTTAGAAGGTTCTAACGAGGCGCCGGCCTGGGAACCGGCTGGGTTAGTAGGCGCCGCTCGGAGGCGACGAGGAGGCCCCCCCGGAGCCGTTCGTCGATCCGCAGGCCGCCAACCCCAGCGCCAGCAGCATCGATGCGAGGACGAGAACGATCGCGCGCTTCATCTCGTACTAAATTACGCCAACCCGTTACGGTTGGCCTGGCCGGTTCGTACGTCCATATACTGGATCGAGGGGTTCAAACGGCGTCCAGGGAGGCGTGGATGGCAATCGAGGAGGCGGGAGGGCTCGGGCTCGGGCCGGTTGGAAAGCTGGGCATGACGCCTCAGCCGATGTCGCGTGAATCGATCGAGAAGAAGCCCCGCATTCGCGACGCCGATGCGGTCGTGGCCTCGGTTTGTCCATACTGCGCGGTCGGCTGCAGCCAGCTCGTCTACGTAAAGGACAGGCGGGTCATCGACATCGAAGGCAACCCCGATTCCCCGATCAACGAGGGCACCCTGTGTCCGAAAGGTGCGTCGACGTATCGCTATCTGGTCAACCCGAATCGGCTCACGTCGGTCCGTTACCGAGCGCCGCACGCTGACCACTGGGAAGAGCGTCCGCTGGAGTGGGCGCTGGATCGGATCGCGAAATTAATCAAGCAGACTCGTGACGCGACGTTCGTCGAGCAAACGCCGGAGGGCAAGCTCGCCAACCAGACGACGGCGATCGCGACCCTCGGCGGCGCGACGATGGACATCGAAGAGAACTACCTGATCAAGAAGCTGTTCAGTGGCGGCCTCGGTATCGTCTCCATCGAAAACCAGGCGCGTATATGACATAGCTCCACCGTCCCCGGTCTGGGGACAAGCTTCGGACGGGGCGGCGCGACCACCTTCCAGCAAGACCTCGCCAACGCCGACGCAATTTTGATCATGGGCAGCAACATGGCGGAGAACCACCCGGTCGGGTTCCGCTGGCCCATGAAGGCCAAGGAGCGCGGCGCCACCATCATCCACGTTGACCCGCGGTTCAGCCGCACCTCGGCTGCCGCCAATCTCTATGTGCCGATCCGTTCGGGCAGCGACATCGCCTTTCTCGGTGGGCTGATCAATTACGTGCTCAGTCGCGACCTGTGGTTCAAGGACTACGTGCTCGCCTACACGAATGCCTCGTCGATCATCAATGATCAGTTCGTCGACGCGGAGGACAACGGCGGCGTCTTCTCCGGGTACGATCCGAAGTCGCACACGTACGACAACGCGACCTGGGCCTACGCCGGCGCTCCGAAGCACCGGCCCGCGCGGGATGAAACGCTCCAGGATCCTCGTTGCGTCATGCAGATCCTCACGCGGCACTATGCGCGCTATACCCCGGAGATGGTCGAGCAGGTGTGCGGAACACCCAAAGAGCTTTTTCTGCAGGTCGCCGAGGTGCTTGTCAAGAACTCCGGGCGCGAGCGCACCAGCGCGATCTGCTACGCGGTCGGCTGGACGCAGCAGAGCTACGGCGCGCAGATCATTCGCGCGGCGGGCATCCTGCAGCTGTTGCTCGGCAACATGGGCCGCCCCGGCGGCGGCATCATGGCGCTGCGCGGTCACGCGTCCATCCAGGGGTCGACGGACGTGCCGACGCTCTTCGACCTGCTGCCCGGCTACCTTCCGCACCCGGCCGTCTTCAAGGGCGACGACACGCTCGAGACGTACATGCGCGAGTCTGCCGTCAGGGGCGGCTACTGGTCGAATCTCCCGAAATTCATGGTGTCGTTGTTGAAGGCCTGGTACGGCGAGGCGGCGACCAAAGACAACGAGTACGGGTATCAGTGGATTCCCAAGCTGACCGGCGACCACTCGCACGTCAGCACCTCGGCTGCCATGGCGGACGGCCAGGTCCAGGGCTTCATCGTCTTCGGCCAGAATCCGGCCAACGGCAGTCCCCACGCCGGCTTGCAGCGAAAAGCCCTGACGCAGCTCGACTGGTTGGTCGCCGTCGACCTGTACGAGACCGAGACGGCGGCCTTCTGGTATGCGGCGCCCGAGGGATGGAACCCTAAGGACATCAAGACCGAGGTCTTCCTGCTGCCCACGGCGGGCCCGGCGGAGAAAGACGGAACCTTTACGAACACCCAGCGGCTGCTGCAGTTCCACGACAAGGCGGTCGACCCACCCGGCGACGCCCGGTCGGACTTGTGGCTCGTGTATCAGCTCGGACGGCGACTCAAGGAGCTCTATCGCGATTCGACGCGTCCCCAGGACCAGGGTTTACTCAACCTGACCTGGGACTACCTCCCCGAACGGCCCGACCCGCGGTGGCACATCAAGGACGAGCCCTCGGCCGAAACCGTCTTGAAAGAGATCAACGGGTTCACGGTCGCCGATCGCAAGCTCCTGCCCGAGTTCGCCGCGCTCAAGGACGACGGATCGACGGCCTGTGGCGTCTGGATCTACTCCGGGGTCTATCCGGAAGAGGGCAAGAACATGGCGCGGCGGCGGGTGAAGGGCGACGGCTGGGTCAGCCCCGAATGGGGCTTCTCGTGGCCCGGGAATCGCCGCATGCTCTACAACCGGGCGTCGGCTGACCCGCAGGGCAAGCCGTGGTCCGAGCGGAAGAAATACATCTGGTGGGACGCCGCGCAAGATAAGTGGACGGGCTTCGACCGGCCGGACTTTCCCGAGACCAAGGCTCCCGACACCCCTCCAAAACCGGACGGCGTCGGCGTCGACCTCCACTCCGGCTCTGATCCATTCACGCTCAAGGCCGACGGTCGCGGCTGGCTCTTCGCCCCGAGCGGCCTCAAGGACGGCCCGCTGCCGACCCACTATGAACCACTCGAGTCACCGGTCTCAAACTTGCTCTACTCGCGTCAGGACAGCCCGGTGGCGAAGCGCTTCACACGGAAGGACAACCCGATCAGCCCGCCCGGTGACCCGGAATATCCGTACGTCGTCACGACCTACCGGGTGACCGAGCAGTACACGTCGGGCGCGATGTCCCGTTGGATCGGATGGCTGAGTGAATTGATGCCCGAAATGTTCGCCGAGATCAGCCCCGAGCTCGCGCAGGAGAAAGGCATCAAGAATATGGACTGGATCGTGGTGTCGAGCCCGCGCAATCGCATCGAGTGCCGGGCGCTGGTGACCCGGCGAATGCGACCCTTCCGGCACAACGGCGGCGTTATCCACGAGGTCGGGCTGCCTTATCACTGGGGTTACAAGGGCCTGGTCACGGGTGCGATGGCGAACGATCTCGTGCCCCTGAGCGAAGAGCCGAATGTCTACATCCAGGAGGACAAGGCCTTCAAGTGCAACATCTATAAGGGCCGGCTGCGATGATCGATGGCTACAAGCGACTGATGAACGTCGAGCCGCCGCCCGCCCCGGAGAAGGCCAAAGGCTTCTTCACGGACACCAGCCTCTGTATTGGCTGCAAGGCCTGCGAGGTGGCGTGCAAGCAATGGAACCAGCTCCCCGCCGATGGGTTTGCGATGACGGGCAACAGCTACGACAACACCGGCAAGCTTGGCGCCACCACCTGGCGCCACGTCCAGTTCATCGAGCAAGCCAAGGCCAATAGCAATCGGCAGGATCAGCGCTGGCTGATGATGTCGGACGTTTGCAAGCACTGTGCGAACGCCGCCTGCCTCGAGGCATGCCCGACGGGGTCGCTGGTCCGCACCGAGTACGGCAGCGTTTACGTGCAGCAGGACATCTGCAATGGCTGCGGCTTCTGTGTCCCGGCCTGTCCATTCGGCGTCATCGACCGCGCCCCCAAGCACGGCGAGTTCGAGGCCGGGACGGCGCATAAGTGCACGCTGTGTTATGACCGCCTGAAGGACGACATGACGCCCGCCTGCGCCAAGTCCTGCCCGACGGCGTCGATTCAGTTCGGCGATGTCGATGAGCTACAGGACCGCGCGCGTCGCCGCCTTGGCGAACTGAAAGCGCGTGGCGAAACGAAGGCGCAGCTGTACGGCATGCCGGAAGGCGAGGAAGCGTCCGAGGTGGGCCCGCTGCATGCGTTCTTTCTCTTGCTGGACAAGCCGCAGGCCTACAACCTGCCGGAAGTCCCGCGGTTGCCAAGAAAGACCATGGGTCAACGCTACGGGTGGAGCGCCGCCGTCGGTGTTGGGTTCGCATTGGTGGGCGCGCTCGTCTTCGGCCGCCGATGACAGGCGATATCTCTCCCCCTTTGAGGGAGGGCAGGGTGGGGGCGCAGGGTGGGGGCGAGGGTTACTACGACTACCCCGTCGTACGCCGGCCCGTGTGGACCTGGGAAGTGCCCGCCTACTTTTGGCTGGGAGGGATGGCGGCCGGCGCCTATGTCACCGCCTCGCTGGCGCAGAAATTCGGCTCGGTTGACGACCAGCGTGCCGCCGCGGATGGCTACTACCTGGCGGCGGCTGCGCTGGTGCCCTGTGCACCGCTCCTGATCGCCGACCTGGGCCGACCCGAACGATTTCATCACATGCTGCGCATCTTCAAGCCGCTCTCGCCGATGAACCTCGGCGCCTGGACCTTGACGGCCTTCACGCCGGTGGCCGTTGCCCGGGCCGCTCGCCAGGCTGCCGACGGCGGCCTCCTCCGCGGTCCGCTTGGTGCCCTTGCCCGGCTGGTGCCGGCCGCGCTGCTGGAACTCGTCGGCAGCGTTCTGGGCCTGGCGCTCGGCGGCTATACCGGCGTCCTGCTGGCGGCGACCAACGTGCCGATGTGGGCGAAGAGCAAGGTGCTCGGCGGCCTGTTCATGGCCTCGGCATTGTCCAGCGGATCGGCCGCGGTCACCCTCCAGGCGGCTCGCCGCGGCGTGCCCGACGCGACCTTGCATCGGCTCGCGACTCTGGAAGCCGCCGCCTCGGTGGGAGAGATGGCGATGCTGGGCGGCTACCTGATGCAGTCGGGAAAGACCGCGCGCCCCCTGACGGCCGGTCGATTCGCGGCGCCATTCTGGCTGGGCGCCGTTGGCGCGGGAACGCTACTCCCATTGGTGCTCCACGGATTCGCCGGTCGCCGTCGCGGCCGCATGCTGCGATCACTGTCGACCGCGGCGGCCGTGTGCAGCATGGCCGGGTCGCTCGCGCTCAGGTGGACCATCTTCGAGGCCGGGAAAGCATCGTCAGAAGACCAGGCCGCCTCGTTCGATCTGTCCAGCCGGTAGCTGGCGACCCGCGCCAGGATGACCGCATACTCGACAAAGCTCTGGCCAGCCTTACGATCAGCCGATGCGCCAGCTCGACCTGAATGCCGATGTCGGTGAAGGCCAACCTGCAGCCGACGCGGCGCTGCTACGGTTGGTCAGCTCCGCCAATATCGCCTGCGGACGTCATGCGGGCGATCCGGAAACCATGCGCGCGACCGTGGCTCTGGCCGTCCAGCATGGTGTCGCGGTTGGTGCGCACCCGGGCTTCGATGATCGCGAGGGCTTCGGGCGCCGGCCGATGCAGTTGTCCGCGGCCGAAATCAACGATCTGATGCTCGATCAGCTCGGCGCACTCGACGCGATTGCCAGGTCCGAGGGCGCACCCCTCCGCCACGTCAAACCGCACGGCGCGCTCTACAACCAGGCCGAGACCGACGGCGCGCTGGCCACGGCGATCATAACGTCGGTCCGGGCCTTCGACCCGGATCTGCGTTTGGTCGGTCGGGCCGGGTCGGCGATGGCCCGGGCGGCCCAAGTGCTCGGGCATCCCTTCACGCCGGAGGCCTTTGCCGACCGTCGCTACCGGCCGGACGGATCGTTACTCCCTCGCTCCGAGCCAGGCGCGGTACTGACCGACCCCGACGAACTTGCGCGCCAGGTTCGCTCACTGGTCACTGATGGTGAAGTTCTGGCAAGCGACGGCAGCCGGGTGCCGGTCGCGTTTGAAACCCTGTGCCTGCATGGCGACACGCCTGGTTCGGCGGCGCTGGCGGCCCGCATCCGCCAGGAGCTGGGCGCGCTTGGAGTGAGCGTCTCCGCGCCACGCTCGCCGGGCGCCGATACCCGCCCGCGCTGATCGCCGTACTGGTACTGACCGTCGCCGGCTCCGCGGTCCTCGGGCACCAGCTGGGGCTGTCCTCGGGCAAACCGGCCACCGCCGCAGCCAAGCGACTGACGGTCATCGATCCGTATGCCGGGGGTGGCAGTTGGTACAAGGGCAACTTGCACGTCGCCTCGTTGCGCGGCGTGGGAAAAGACCTGCCGTCCGCGCTGGGCGCCTGGTACGCGGCCCACGGCTATGACTTTCTCGGGATCAGCGACATGAACACCTACACCTGGCCTGAGGAATACGGAAGTCGCACCCTCCCGGGCCTGCCGACGGTGGACGCGACCTACGCCTTTGCCGACGTGCTGGCCGTGGGCATGGATCACTGGCTGCCGGCCCAGAACCTGCAAGCAGCGGTCGATTGGATCGCCGCCGATGGCGGGCTGCCGGTGCTCGCTGCGCCGCTGTCGGCGGCCAAGCCGCAGCCGGTGGCGACGGTCATGAGCCTGCATCGTCTTTTCGGCGTGGAGGTCTATGACGCCCGGGTGGCGTTAGGGAGTGCCACGGAGGCAGATGCCACGGTGCTCTGGGACCGGATGCTCTCGGCCGGAAATCGCGTCTTTGCCTTTGCTGGTGACGACGCCACCGGCGTGAACGATCCCGCCATCGGCCGTGCCTGGATCGAGGTGCTCGCGACCGCGCCCGACCTGGGATCGCTGCTGAGCTCGCTTCGTCAGGGGTCGTTCATCGCATCGAGCGGCGCCGCGTTCACCAACCTGAGCGTGGCCGGGACGACGATCACGGTTGAAGTGGCCGCCGGCACGAGCCTGCGCTTCATCGGTCGCGGGGGCCGGTTGCTAAAGGCCGTCAGCGGCCCGGTTGGATCGTATCGGGTCACCGGCGACGAGGGTTATGTCCGGGTCGAAGCGGTCCGAGATGACGGCGCGCGGGCCTGGAGTCAGCCGTTCGTTCTCAGCTGGCGCTGAGTCACCTCTGCCGGCGCCGTCTGGGATTGCGGCGTCGGACTCGGCCCCAGGGCGGTCGTGAATTTCCAGACGCTGTGGCCGGCTTTGCCGTTCAGCGTGTACGTCAGGTCGGCCGTGTAGGTCGTGCCGGCTTTGAGCGGGACGTTGCCGAGGAAGGCAAACGAGTTCTCCGTTTCGTTCCCTGGTTGCAAGGTCACGCCTGGCAAATCCGTGCCGGCGGGATCTCGAAAATGAAAGGCGCCGATCGTCACCTTCGCATTCCGGTCGAAGGTGGCGGTCACCGGGTAGCCGATCGGGTAGCTGGCGTTCGGCGCCGGGTCCGGGATCTCGTTGCCGTTGAACGCGGTCGGTACGTTGATCTGGTTTGGCGCGGGATAGAGGATGATGCGCCCGCTCGCCGTCTCGCGGTAGGACATGTCCATCACCTGGACGGTCAGCGGACCGAGGTAGGCGTCACCGTATCCCAGCTCCAGGAGATCCGCGCGCAGCAGCGGGATGCGGTGATAGACCGAATCGATCCAGTCCGCCACGGCGCCCGCCGGGTCGGTCCGATGGGTGATGACCTCGGCCATCGACCGCTGCGGATAGCCGAAGTGTTGCGCCCGGCTCAGGACGTTGTCCCCGGTGAACCCCTGGCCGGCCGCGACCTCCTGATGGATCCCGAGGTCCCGGATGCTCGGAAGATTGCCGTTGAAGAAGGTATAGAACGCGTGCGCCAGCGCCGACTGGTGGATCACCGCTGAGCTCGTGATCGGCGCCAGGCCGGCCAGCCGCCGATAGCGATTGACGGTGTCGAGCGCCACGGCCTGCCGATCCACGGCCGCCTTGTCCAGATCGACGTAGGTGGCGGCGGGTGCCGAGCTCGCCCCGCTTGGCGCGACTGTCTGCTTGGCTGCCTGTGCGGCCGCCGTCTCGTCCTTGGCCAGATAGCGGAGCACGGCCACCAGGAAAGAGCCGGCCTCCTGGTCGGTTGGCTGGGCCGCGATCGCGGCGCGCTCGTCCTTCGCCGCGGTCGTCGGATCCCTGTCGAGCGCGACCGCGATGTCGCCGAGCACCTTGAGGTCGAGCGCGCTGCGTGGCTGGAGCTTGAGGGCCGCCTGGTAGGCGGTCTTGGCGACGTCGTAGTCGTAGGCGAAAATCGCGACGTCACCCAGCTGCTCGCGCAGCCCGGCGTCGTCCGGCGAGAGGGTTGCGGCGCGTTGCAGGTACTGGGTTGCGCCGGGGAGGTCCTGGCGCGCGATCGAGAAGCGCGCAAGCTCCAGCAATCGCTCGACCCACTTGGGTTGCGCGCCGGCGGCCAGCTTCAGATGGTTGAGGGCCTGGGTGTAGTCCTTGCGATCGCGGTAGTAGTTGCTCCAGTTGCGCTCGACCTCGGCGCGGTCGTAATCGGTGCCGGTCTTGGCCAGCACGGCGCCCTTCTGCAGCTGCGTCTGAGCTTCGCTGAACTGACCGACGTCGGCCAGCGCCTCGGCGTAGAAGGCGCGGGCCAGGGCGGAGCTCGGGGCCGCCTTGATGGCGGCGGCGCCGTCCCGGGCGGCTCCCTGGATGTCGTCGTTCCAGTCCTCGACTCGGGTCAGGACCGTCAGGACAAAACCGTCGTTCGGCGCGAGCTTCTGCGCTTTGAGCGCCTCGTCGAGCGCCGGCTTTTGTTTCGTCTCGTAGTTCAGGACCAGGGCGTAGGTCGCGTGGTCCTTCGCGTCCTGCGGGTGCGCGCGGATCAGGTCCTGGAGCTGGGTGGCGGCCTGCGCGTACTTGTTCTGGAACATGAGGTCGAGCGCCGACTGCGCGCTCGGCCCGGCTGGTTTGGGGGCGACCGGGTCACAGGCCGCGAGCAAGACAGCGAGAAGGAGTACCGTGCCGCCCCGCCGCCTCACCCCACCAGTCTATCGGTGGCTTATTAGTAACCCATAAATCCCGGCCGTTGCCGGCGCCGGCGCGCCGGGACGGTCCTTAGTGCGCGTAACGAGATTGTCACACCGTCATGGAACGGGCCTTGGCGCTCGTCACCTATTGTGCGGCCCATGACGGAGCGAGCTCGGAAGGTCGATGCAAGCCGGCTCCGTGTTCTCGCGGGCGGCAGCCCCACGCCCGCGCCGTCGTACCGGCTGCTGACCCAGGTCAGCGCCGCGCTCAGCACTTCCCTCGACCTGGACCGCACGCTGAAGGAAATCCTCGAGCGGATGAATGCCCTGGTCGCCTTCGACGCCGCAACGGTCTTCTTGCTGGATGACTCGCGAAGCGAGCTGCATGTCAAGGCTGCCCTGGGCGTGCCGGTTGCGCTGAAAGAAGTCAAGAGCTTCAAGGTCGGCGAGGGCGTCGTCGGCTGGGTCGTCCGGCACGGCGCCACCGCCCTGATCCAGGACTCCTCCAAGGACGCGCGCTACAAAGTCACCGGTCCCGAGCGCCGGGCCAAGACGGTGCTGGCCGCGCCGCTGCGCGCACAGGACAACCTGCTCGGCGCCATGGTCCTGGTCCGCGCCGCCAAGGAACCGTTCGGTCCCGAGCACCAGCGGCTGGTCGAGGCGATCGCCAGCCAGGCCGCCGTGGCGATCGATCACGCCAGGCTTTTCGAGACCGAACGGGCGTCGCGGCGCCGCGCCGAAGCCCTGCTGGCTACGGCGCAGGCCGGGAGCGAGGCGGTCACCACGACGGAATTGCTCGAGCGGGCCGTTAAACAAGTGGCCTTCGCCATGCGTGCCACTGCCGCTGCCGTCATCCTGCCGGACGAGGAAGGCGAGATCATCGAGGCGGCATTCGATGCCGCAGATCCGCCGGCTTTCGGCCTTGAGTCACTTCGCAGCAAGCCGGTCACGGCCCTGCCGTTGATCGCTGCCCTGCGCGATTCGTCGCGGCCGCT
Organism: Candidatus Dormiibacterota bacterium; assembly: GCA_036513655.1. Classification (GTDB taxonomy): domain Bacteria; phylum Chloroflexota; class Dormibacteria; order CF-121; family CF-121; genus CF-13. The sequence goes on from DATBYO010000093.1 coordinate 16,913, forward strand.
CCTGGTGCAGCGGACGGCGCGCCCGGCCCTGCTCGATGACGCCTTCTGGTCGCGCAGCGAGGCCCAGGCCCTGGCGGCCGTCCCGGTCCGCTGGCAGGGGCGCATGGTCGCCGCTCTAGTCGTCGGCTTCGCGGATCCCGACCGGCTCAGCCCATCGGAAGTCGAGTTGCTGGACGAGATCGGCCAGCAGGTGGCGCTCGGGATGGAGCGTCTGCGGCTGCAGGCGCGCGTCCAGGACCAGCAAAACGAAATGGCGGTGGGTGCGGAGCGCAACCGGATCGCGCGCGACATGCACGACGGCCTCGTGCAGTACGTCTACGCGCTTGGGCTGCAGCTCGAGCATGCGCGCGACCTGGCGGCGAGCGAGCCCGGTGCTGTCGCGGCGGTGCTGACCGGCTCCATCCAGCAGACCAACCATGTGCTGTCCGAGATGCGGACCTTCATCTATCAGCTACGGCCGATCATCATGAAAGAAAAAGAGATCGGTCAATGGGTGCTCGATCTCTGCCGCCAGTTCCAGGAAGCGACCGGAATTCCGGTGCAGGCAGAGGTTGGCGCCACCGGGGGCGAGGACTTGTCGCCCGCCATCTCGATCGCGCTCTTCCGGATCATCCAGGAGGCGCTCGCCAACATCTACAAGCACGCGCAGGCTACCCATGCGACGCTGTCGCTGGACTTCGACACCCGGGGGGCGCGGCTCGTCATCGAGGACAACGGGCGTGGCTTCGATGTCGACACCCGGCCAGCCCGGGGGATGGAGCAGGGGCATGGCCTGACCAACATCGAGGAGCGCGTCCGGGACCTCGGCGCCACGCTCGAGCTGGAAAGCGCACCCGGCGCCGGCACCCGGTTGGAGGCGGTGTTTCCGTACAGCCGATGAATACTGGGACGGTTCGCCTGCTGATCGCCGACGATCACGAGATGATCCGCCTGGGGCTGCGATCGATCCTCGAATCCGACCCGCGCATCCGCGTCGTTGGCGAGGCCGCCTCGCCCCAGGATGCCGTCTACCAGGCGGCGCTCCTGCGTCCCGATGTCGTCCTGCTCGACGTCCGGATGCCCGGCGGCAGCGGCATCGATGCCTGCCGCGAAATCCTGGGTCGCAATCTCGGCAGCAAAGTCATCATGCTGACGTCGTACGCGGACGAGGATGCCGTCTACGAGTCGATCATGGCCGGCGCCTCCGGATACCTGCTCAAAGAGATCAACAAGACGGGGCTGATCGACGCGGTGATCGCCGTCTCCGAGGGCCGCTCACTCCTCGATCCAGAAGTAACCCGTAAGGTCCTGGAACGGATCCGGAAGATGGCCGCCAGTTCGGACGAGGTCGCCCGGGCCGCGCTGTCGGATCAAGAAAAACGTGTGCTGCGGCTGGCCGCCCACGGCAAGACGAACAAGCAGATCGCGGCGGATCTTTTCCTGTCCGACAAGACCGTCAAGCACCATATTTCGAACATCCTGAGCAAGCTGAACCTGAGCTCGCGGGCGCAGGCTGCCGTCTGGGCGACCCAGCACGGGTTGTTGGACGAGTTCCCCGAGCGCAAGGCCAGTTAACCGCCGCCGCCGGAATCGGCGGAACTGCACGTTTTGCTAACGGAGAGGCTTGCGCCGGGTATCCGCCGTTTGGCCCCAAGAGGGGCTGACTGGCGGATAAGCCGGGGGGCCGGCGCAGGCTACGCTCCCCGATACGGCTCTCGCGTTGCTTATGAATCCAGGAGGACCCTATGCTGCTCGTTGACAAGCTCAACAAAGGAAAGCTTCCGGAGAAGCCGGACAAGGGCGAGCCCGTGCCGCCGGTCCCGGGTCTGTCCAGCCTGGTGGTCAAGCCACAGAACATCGCGGCGCGCATCCCGAACGTCGAGAAGATCAAAAAGACCGTCCACGAGCGGTTGATCACCGCCCTCGGCGGCAACTCCGATACGGCCAGCAGCGATGTGATCGAGCGTCGCATCGCGGTGCTCGTCGACGAGTACTGCGAGGAGGCCAAGCTCAAGCTGACCAAGCACGACCGGGACGAGCTGGCTGAGCTGATCATCCACGACGTTCTTGGTCTTGGCCCGCTGGAAGACTTGCTGGAGGATCCGGAGGTCAGCGAAATCATGGTCAACGGACCGAAAACAATCTTTGCCGAGCGGCGGGGCCGCCTGACGCAGTCGGACGTGGTGTTCGAGAACGAACGCGAGCTTCGCCGCGTCATCGATCGGATCGTCGCCCGGATTGGTCGCCGGGTCGACGAATCGTCGCCGATGGTCGACGCCCGCCTCCCCGATGGTTCCCGGGTGAATATCGTGATTCCCCCGCTTGCCGTCCAGGGCTCGAGCGTGACGATCCGGAAGTTCTCCCGGGTGCCGTACAAGGTCCAGGACCTGGTCAACTTCGGCACGCTCAACGAAGACATGGCCAACTTCATCCGCGCTTGCGTTCGGTCGCGGATCAGCATGATCGTCAGCGGCGGCACCGGCTCGGGCAAGACCACGACCCTGAACGTGCTGTCGAACTTCATCCCGGACACCGAACGTGTCGTCACCGTCGAAGATACAGCCGAGCTGCAACTCCGGCAGCGCAACCTGGTCTCCCTCGAGGCCCGCAGCGCGAACGTCGAGGGCCGCGGTGCGGTCGCGATCCGCGATCTGGTCGTGAATGCTCTGCGCATGCGGCCCGATCGAATCGTGGTTGGCGAGTGCCGGGCCGGCGAGACCCTCGACATGCTGCAGGCGATGAACACGGGCCATGACGGCAGCATGACGACGGTCCATGCCAACAGTCCCAAGGACGCCATCAACCGGCTCGAGACGATGGTCATCATGGGCGGCTCCGACCTGCCCTTCCAGGCCATTCGTGAACAGATCGTCGGCGGCATCACGTTGATGGTCCAGCAGGCCCGTTTGCGTGACGGCCGCCGCGTCGTTACCCACATCTCCGAGATCACCGGGATCAATGGCAATCAGATCCAGTTGCAGGACATCTGCCTCTTCGATCAGACCGGCATCGACGAGGAAGGCAACGTTCTCGGGACGTTCCGCTGGACCGGCATCGTGCCCAAGCTGCTGCCGCGGTTGAAAGCCAACGGCGAAGACTTCCCCACCGAGGTGTTCGGGCAGACCGGCCTCCAGGTGATCGAAGGTCAAACCCGCCACGCCGGCGGCGACGCGGCGCTAGGCGCCACGGCGGACTGACCCATGCCGAAGTGGGCGTTCTCGCGGCGGCCCGAGCCCCCGGAGAAGCCGGTGCCGTCGGCTCCGGCCTCGAAGGCACCCGCGGGGAAGACGCCACCGACGGCCGCACCGACATCAGCCGCGCCGGCCCGACGCGTGGCCGACGGGCCATCCGACAGCCGGTCGCTCCAGGTGCAGTTGGAGGAGTCGCGCGCGGTCCAGTCCCGCCTCCGCCAGGACCTCGCCGAGCTGCTCAAGGCGCATCGCCAGCAGGGGCGCGTCCTGGAACGAAATCAGCGGGTGCTCGAGCAGGCAGAACTCGACCTCAGCCGCCACCGCGAGCGCACCGCCGAGCTTGAATCCGACGTTGCCGAACAGCGAAATGTCGCCGATCAGCACGCCGCCCGGGTGGAGGACCTTGAACAGGTTGTCGCCAAGCACGCCACGCTGCAGACCGCCTACGAAGCGCTGGATCGAGAGCGGCAGGACCTCACCGCCCGCCTCGCGGAGCTGACCCGAAGCCGTGCCAACGCCACGTCGGAGCGAGACCGGCTCGCCGGCCAGCTCGCCACGGCGCACGCGACCATCGCTGCCCGCGACGCCGAGGTCGCCGCGCTGACGGTCGAGCAGGAAGGCGTCGACGCGAAGATCAACGCGCTGCAAGCCGAGGTCGAGGAGTCGAAACGGGCCGGCGCCCGGCTCCAGACCGAGCTCGACAAGGCCCTCGAAGCCCAGGCGGCTCAGCATCGGCTGCAGCTGGAGTTCGACGCGCTCGCGGCCCGATGGGACGTCGCCCGCGCCCAGCTGGCCGAGGCCGAGCAGGCCTTGAAGACCTCGCAGGCCACCATCAAGGCAGCCCAGCGGCTGTCATCCTCCGTCGAATGGCGCGGCGCGCTGGACAGCGTCCTGGATGCCGCCTCCGAGCTCGTCCGTTTTGAGCGCGGGACGCTGGCGCTGGTCGACGAGCTGCAAGAAGAGCTCAAGGTCGAAGCGGCGAGAAACAGCCCGATCGCGATCAGCGAGATGTCGCGGTTCAAAGTCGGCGAAGGGATCGCGGGCTGGGCGCTCTCCCACCGCGAGCCGGTGCTGGTCCGCGACAGCCGGACGGACGCGCGCTTCAAGGCTTCCGACCCGAAGCACCAGCCGAGATCCTTCGTCGCGGTGCCGTTGCTCGCCGACAAAGAGGGTCTGGGCGTGCTGACACTGGCGCGATCGGCCAGTGATCCGTTTACCGAGCATGATCTTCGGAATCTCGCGCGGGTTGCCACCGACGCGGCGAACGCCCTGATCAACGCGCGGCTCGTTGACCTGCTCAAGCAGCGAGAGGACCACCTGACAACCCTCGTCCGCAAGGCCCGAGAACTGTCGACGGCGAATGACAGCAAGCAAGTGGTCGAATTCGTGCTCACCAGCGCCAAGGAGCTGATCGGGGGGAAGGCGGCCCTGCTGGCCCTGCGCAACCACAAGACGTCGGACCTCGAGGTGGCCGGAGCGCAGGGCATCGCGGACGCCGTCATCCAGCAACGTATCGCCTGGGGGGCGCCGGCCGCCGGCGATGTCATGCGCACCGGAAAGCCGTGGGTATCGCCGATGCGCGAGATGCTTCCGCCGAACCTGGTGGAGATGGTCGAGAAAGCCGGCCTCAAGACGATCGTTTCCGTGCTCTGCGGCGCGTCGACTCAACAGGAGCCGACGGACGACGGCGCCCTTCTGAGCCGCTCGGAGGTCGAGGTCTCTGACCAGGTGAGCGGCGTACTCAACGTGTACCGCGATAGCCTCGATCCGATCCCGGCCGGCGACCTCGAGCAGCTGAAGGCCTTTGCCGAGCAGGCAGCGGTGGCAATCCAGAACGTTCGAAAGTGGGATCGCGTCAAAGACCAGTTGCAGGCCACGGCGTCGATGAACACCCGGCTGATGGGTCGGGAGCGCTACATCAACCAGCTACTCTTCCGGATCCAGCAGCTCGAACAAGAACTGAGCCGCTACAAAGCCGCGTAGTAGCAACCCGTCAGCGACGCACACGTAGCGCCTGGCGGGCGGACAGTCAGTTCAGAAACTTAACGCGCCGATGCGCCGTCCGGCGGCCCATCGCGCACTCGGGCGAAATCACGATGCCCTCGTTTGCGCGTACAGGCCGCATCCGGCGCCGGCGCTTACGCGCGAAAGCGCGGCTCGCCCTGCGGCCTCGCTGATCTGCTAACCGGTCATGCGGCGACGGCGCTTGCCGGCGAGGTTCAAGCGCCCGAGGATGAACGCGTCGAGCACGCGGTGCGAGGCGACCACGCCGTCCCCGACTCGACGAGATCCCTTGCGCCGGTCGGCCTTGAGGTCGATCAGGTATTTCTCCTGCTGCGCCCACACCAGCTCGATCAAGCGGCTGAAGCTGGTGCCGTCCTCGACGATGACGCCTTCCTTCTCGATCCGCGCTTTGACGGGGGCGGGCAGCTCCTTGGCCTCGGCGAGATTCAGGCGCTCGAGCGCCTCCAGCAGGTCGTCGAGCCGTCGGAGGTGGTAGCGGCGCTCCGCTTCGTTGCCGTATGCGAGAGGTGACTGGTCCAAGCGGTCCTCCTGCGGGTGATCTACGGTCGTATAACTCCGGAACCGACGATAACTTCGAGCCCCTCCTGCTCCAGGGCGTCGATCACGCGGTTCATCCCGATCGAGTCGCTGGGCATGTGGCCGGTGATCACGAGGTTCGCGCCCGGGCGCTGGAGCTGCTCGAGCTCGTGCAGGTCCCGTTCGTCGATGTGCATGGCCAGGATGGTGTCATAGCCGTGCTCATAATACGTGCGATACACGGCGGCGCCACCATTCGTCCCGGCGGCCATCTGCACGACCCAGAGTCCGACCCGATTTTCCGGCGATCCCAGCCACAATTCCGGTTGCACCAGGGACGCCTCCATCTCCGGGATGGTCTTGAGTTCCGAGATAAGGCTGGCAACGGGTGTCGCTTTGCCATCGACCACCCGGTTGATGAACTCGATGAAGAACCGCCGGCTGATGATGTCGGCCGCCAGGTGGATGTTCATCATCGGCATCGCGAGCTGCCGCGCCGCATCGACCACCCGGTCGTAGTTCGTGGTGTGGAGGGCGTGCGCGACCGGCCGTTGGCGGGCGAGCATCATCTCGTGAGCGATTGGTTCGGAGATTCCCGCCGCGCGCATCTGCGCCTCATGCCGCTCGATGACCGCGGGTACGCCCAGCCTGGCGCGTGAGCCGATCGGATGGTGGGCGATTACGCCGTCGGCGCCCAGGCTGCGCGCCACCAGCAGTTCACCGACATCCACGTCGATACCGACGAACGCCCGACGGACCTCACCGTCGAGGTAGACCTGCGAGTCGGCGGGAGTCTGGGCACAGCCGGCGAGCTGGTTGGCCATCGCCATGATCTCGCTCAGCCGCACACCGGCATTATCGCGATTTGAATTGCGTCCCCCTCGGGGATGAAGGCCGGGCGGGAATTAGAATCCGTGCGTGCCCGCCAATGCTGGAACCGATCGTCGCGGCGACGGCGGGTTTGCCCCAACCTTCAAGGAGGCGGTGGGCCGCTGGCGGCGCCGCCACCGTCACCCGCCGCCCCAGGAGACCTGGTTCGCCGTGCATTACCGGGTCGGCTGGCTGGTCGAGCGCCTGTCGTTCCTGGAGAGCATTCACCTGCTGCGGCAGGGTCTCGACGTTCGCTCTCTGTCGGCGGAACGACCGGTGCGCCGCAAGAAAGGCGAGGCGGGCGCCGACGAGGGGCATGCGGATGATGACAACCCTCTCGATGTCGACGATGAGCCCGCCGATGCGTTGGCGCCGTCCGAAGCAGCCAAGCCGCCCAGCGATGTCGGATAATCCGCCCATGCGGCGCTTTCGGCCGCGCTGGCTCAGTGCGCTTCTCGGGGGCATCGTCCTGCCGTTCGATCCGGTGCTCGGCATGGTGATGATCATGGTTGGACTGTGGCCGCGGTCCCGGCAAAAGACCGTCCCCAGAGTGCTGGAGCCGTGAAGGTTTATCTGGGCCGCGCCGTCAGCGGCGAGCTCGGTCCTCGGAGCCTGGAGGCGATCCAGCTGGCGCACCGGGCGCTGCGGGAATTCGGCGCTGGAATCCTCGCCGAGCGCGTGGCCGACCCCGACTACCGGCCCGGCCTTGACCGGCCGGAGCTGATCGCGGAGATGATGCACCGCGAGTTGCTGGAGGCGGATGCCGGTTGCATGGAGATGACCGGTCGCAGCACCGGCGTAGGCTTCGAGGCGGGCTGGCTGCTGGGGCGCGGCCGCCCGGTGCTGGCCCTCTACGACGCGGACGCCCCGCCGGCCTCCGCCGTCGTTCGTTTCCCGCCCTTCGATCATTGCGTGGCCTTCGGCTACCACGACCTGATGGAGGTCGGAGGCGCCGTCACCGATTTCTGCCGCACGATCGCCGCGCACGCCGCCTATCGGGCCGAAGGGTAGCGCCCGCCTCCGCGGCCGGTCCCTTTCTAGACTGCTGGGATGAGCTTTCGCGCCTGCGTCCTGACGGTAAGCACCAAGGGCGCCCGTGGCGAGCGCGTCGATGAGAGCGGCGAGAAGATCAGCGAGGCGCTGGCGCGCATCCCCGCCGAGATCGTCGGCCGCGCTGTGGTCAGCGACGAGCTCGACGACATCCAGCGGCAGCTTCGCGAGTGGCTGCGGGCGACCGACCCCGACCTGATCGTGCTGACCGGCGGCACGGGGCTCGGCCCTCGTGATGTCACGCCTCAGGCGGTCGAACCGCTGCTCGACTACCCCGTGCCCGGGATCGCGGAAGCGATGCGGGCCGCCGGCCTGCGCAAGACGCCGCACGCAATGCTGTCTCGCTCGCTCGCAGGGGTCATCGGGCGAACGCTGGTGCTGGCCCTGCCCGGCAGTCCTCGCGGCGTGGTCGACAGCCTCGACGCCGTGATGGAAGCCTTGCCCCACGGGCTGCGTACGCTGCGGGGCGAAGTGAGCGACGCTCCCGCCGCGCACCGCCCCAGCTGATGGGCCGCATCAAGGTCGGCATTTCCTCGTGGACTGAGCCGACGCTGGTGAAGAGCGGTTGGTATCCAGCAGACGCGACCACCGCGGAGGATCGGCTGCGTTACTACGCCTCGAAGTTCCCCGTGGTCGAAGTCGACAGCACCTTCTACGCCATCCCAAACGAGAAGACGGCGCAGCTGTGGGTCGAACGCACGCCCAAAGACTTCACGTTCAACGCCAAGGCCTATGCGCTGCTTACCCAGCACCCCACGCCGCCCGCCCGCTTGCCCAAAGACCTGCGAGAGAAGCTGACGGAGTCCAAAGCCAATGTCTACTTCAAAGACCTGGGGCCGAAGGAGAAAGAGGCCGTGTGGGACCGGTTTCGCGAGGGCCTGCAGCCGCTTCACGACGCCGGCAAGCTGGGCGCCATCGTCTTCCAGTTTCCCAAGTGGTTCCTGCCGAACCCAGCCGCCTACCGATTCATGGAAGACCTGCGTGAGTGGCTGCCGGACTTCGGTATCGCGATCGAGTTCCGCCAGGTTTCCTGGCTGAAGGAGGAGCGGCGGGAGCGGGTCCTGAAATTCCTCAAGGACCACGGATTCACGTATGTCGTCGTCGATGAGCCGCAGGGCTTTGCCTCGAGCGTGCCGCCCGTGGTGGCGGTCACCGCGCCGCTCGGTATGGTTCGCTTCCATGGGCGAAACCGGGAGACCTGGGAGAAGAAGGGGATCAGCACCGCGGAGAAATTCCGCTACCTCTACCAGCCGAGCGAACTGCAGGCCTGGGTCCCCAACCTGCAGGAGATGGCCAAGCCGGCCAACGAGGTGCATGCGATCTTCAACAACTGCTACTCGGACTACGCCGTCCGGAATGCCGACGATCTGACCAAGCTCCTGGCCTGAACTGCGGGCGGGCAGCACTGTGGTCCCACCCCTGTGGGGGAGGTCACTCAACCGTCCCTCCCCCTCTGGGGGAGGGCAGGGTGGGGGCCGTTTTCCCGCCGAAAGGATTCCCGGCGCCGGCCAGTTGCATGGGTAGCGCCGCGGCGCACCTGATGCAGGCCTACCAATCGCCTCCCTGTCCCTACTGCGGCGTCACCTGGAACCAACCGGGCGCCCAGGCCTGTGCCAATTGCCGAAATCCCCTGCCGCCGCCCCAGCCAGGCTACGCGCCGCCGGGTTATGCCCCAGGCCCGCCTCAGGGCCAGCAGCAGCAGCAGGGCCCGTATGGCGCCCCGAACTACCCTCCGCAGAATTACCCTCAGGCGCCGCCCCAGTATCCGGGCTACCCCAGTTACGCGCCCCCGGGGTACGAGCAGAATCCGGGGTACCCGCAGCAACCGGGTGGTGGCTACGGTCAGGGATACCCGATGTACGCGCCGGGGCCGACCACCGCCACGGGCACGACGCTCCAGCTCTTCGGCCAGACCTTCACGCTGCCCATCGCGTTGCCCCCCGCTGTCCTGCGCTACGGAAACGTGATTCTGAAGGTCGCCGTGGGCCTGGTCGCGTTGCTCGTCCTGCTGTTCGGCATCATGCCGGTGGTGGCATCGAGTCAGATTTCGAGCGCCAACCAGTCGCTGGCGTCGGCGGCTTCCCACCAGGGCAAAGTCGATGCCGTCTTCACCCAATTCTTGAGCTCGAACACCAGCTCGAACGATCCCACCGCGCTCAAAGGACAATTCGACAAGCTGGCGAAATCCTTCAACGATGGGCTGACCACGGTGCAATCCGACGAAGCCGCCCTGCGCTCCGTCGATCTGCGGCTCTCCGTGATCCAGTGGCTGGCGCCCGGCAAGCGTGCGGACATCGCCGCCGACCGTCTCCGCCTGAACAACGCGCTCGCCGGCCTCAAGCAGGCCGACACGGCGATGACCGCCGCCGTCAACGAGGCCAAGGTGATCCAGCCGTACATCGATGCCCTCATCGACTACACGAAGATCGGCGCGGCGCTCGCCAAGCACGATCTGGTCGGGGCCGGCGCTCCCTATCCGGACGCGCAGCAGAAAATCGAGCTGGCCATGTCGTACTCGCACGCGTCCGGCCTGCCACCGCAAATCGCCAAACAGGTGAGCAGCTTCAACGACGTCCTCATGAACACGGAGAGCCTGGTCCAGGCCATCCAGGCCAAGGACACCGCCGGCATCAAGAAATACACCGATGCCATGAATGCGGCATTGAAGGCGATGTCGAGTCCGGATGAGACGCTGCCGGCGGACTATGAAACCAAAACCTTCAGTCCGATGCAGAAGGCCTACGACGCGGCGATGAAAGCGATCAAGAGCTAGCCGCAGCTCCC
>DATBYO010000094.1:0-8139 GCA_036513655.1 Candidatus Dormiibacterota bacterium
CGGAGATAAAAGTGCCACAGTGACAGCGGGTTTTCCATGCACGCCCTTCCCATGATAGGTGGCGCGCATTACACAACCTTAGAATGGGTTCGCTTTGCCGGAAACGGTGGATTTCTATCGCACCGACGAGCTGCTGACCGAAGAGGAGCGCCTCGTCCGCTTGACGGTCGGCCGCTTTGTCGACGAGCGATTCCTTCCAATCGTCGCCGACCACTACGAGCGGGCGACGTTCCCCCTGGAGATCGTGCCGGAGCTCGCCCGCCTCGGTGTCTTCGGCATGCACCTGAAGGGCTACGGTGCCGCCGGCATGAGCAACGTCATGTATGGCCTTGCCTGCCAGGAGCTGGAGCGTGGCGACAGCGGGCTACGCAGCTTTGTCTCGGTGCAGGGCTCGCTCTGCATGTTTCCCATCCACCGTTTTGGGTCGGAAGAGCAGAAGGAGCGCTGGCTGCCCCCTATGGCGAAGGGGGAGGTGATCGGATGCTTCGGCCTGACGGAGCCGGAGTTTGGCTCCAACCCGGCCGGGATGGCGACCCGGGCCCGCCGTGACGGCGAGGACTGGATTCTGAACGGCACCAAGCGCTGGATTACCAACGGCAACGTCGCCGGCCTGGCGATCGTCTGGGCGCGCACCGAGCAGGGGATCCGGGGATTCCTGGTGGAGAAGGGAACCCGCGGCTTCGAAGCGCGCGAGATCAATCACAAGCTCTCGATGCGGGCGTCGGTCACATCGGAGCTGATCCTCGACGACTGCCGGATTCCCGCGTGCAACGAGCTGCCCGAGGCGCAAGGGCTCAAGGCACCGCTGTCCTGCTTGAACGAAGCCCGCTACGGAATCGTCTGGGGCGTGCTGGGCGCGGCGATCGCCTGCTATCGGAGCGCGCTCGACTATGGAAAGGCGCGGGTCCAGTTCGATCGGCCGATCGCCGGCTACCAGCTGACCCAGGAAAAGCTCGTAAACATGCTGACCGAGATCACCAAGGGGCAGCTGCTCGCGCTACAGTTGGGCCGGCTTAAGGATCAGGGAAAGGCGACCGCAACGCAGATCTCGATGGCCAAATTGAACAACGTACGCGAAGCGCTGCAGATCGCCCGCGACGCGCGCACCATCCTGGGCGCCAACGGCATCAGCCTCGAGTATCCGGTGATGCGGCATATGAACAACCTCGAGACCGTCCTGACTTACGAGGGAACCAGCGAAATCCACATGCTCGCCATCGGCGAGGAGATCACCGGCCTGAGCGCGTTCAAGTAAGGGTCGGCAGGAAACGCGGCGGGCGTCGAGCCCGGGTGGCGTTCTCGAAGGCATATGCCAGCCTGATCAGGAGCGTCTCGCTGAGCGCGCGGCCCATGAATGTGATGCCGACCGGGAGCTCGCCCGCGACGAATCCGAGCGGCACCGTGATCAGCGGGTACCCGGCCATGGCGGCCGGTTCACTCGAAGAGCCGACAATATGGTCCCCGTTGACATGGTCGATCGTCCAGGCAGGCCCGGTTGTCACGGCGATCAGGGCGTCGAGCTGGTCGGGTTCGCCGAGCGCCGAATCCAGCCCGTCGCGGGCACCGATCCGCAGGCACTCGGCTCGGGCGGCCAGATACTCCGGCTGATCGAGGCCGCCCTTCTCGAGCGCAGCCTCAAAGTGTTCCTGGGCGAAGTACGGCATCTCCTCGCGCTGATGGGACCGATTGAACGCCACGACATCGTGAAGGCTTCGCACGGTTGGATCCGCTCGCGCAGCCAGGTACTTATCGAGGTCGGCGTGAAACTCGTAGTACAGCACCGTCAACTCGGCTTTCGACTGCTGGATCTCGTCAGCCGACGGAAGGATGGCGGGGTCGTGAAGCTCGGCCCCTAAGGACCGAAAGGTCGCGAGCGCTTCGTTGAACAGTCGGTCGGCCCCGGGTGCGTAGCCGGAAAACTGCTGGCGCAGCACGCCGATTCGGGCGCCCCGTAAGCCGTCAGGTTTCAAAGCCCTCGCGTAGTCGCCCTGATGGGGGCCAGGTTCCGCAATAACGTGAAGAACCGCGGCGGCATCGGCGACGGAGCGCGCGTGAACGCCCACGGTGTCCTGGCTGTGAGAGATCGGGATGACCCCGGCTTGACTCACCAGGCCCACCGTCGGCTTGATGCCGACGACGCCGCAGACGGCTGAGGGGCAGACGATCGAGCCATCGGTCTCGGTTCCAATGGCGGCCAACGCCAGGCCCGCGGAAACCGCGGCGGCGGAGCCGGAACTGGAGCCGCAGGGCGAGCGATCCAACACATAAGGATTCCGCGTCTGCCCACCGCGGGCACTCCAACCGCTCGTCGAACTGGTCGAGCGAAAATTGGCCCACTCGCTCAGATTTGTCTTGCCCAGGAGCAGGGCTCCCGCTTCGCGCAGGCGGCGCACGACGACGGCATCGTTGGCCGGTCGACTTGCTGTGAGCGCGAGCGACCCTGCCGTCGTCAGCATGGCGTCGGCGGTGTCGATGTTGTCTTTGATCAAGAGGGGAATGCCATGTAGGGGGCCGCGAGCCTCGGTTCTTCCAAGCTCCTCCTGCAGCGCCGCGGCGGCGGTCATGGCATCGGGGTTGGCTTCGAGCACGGACCGCAGATCGACAGCTCCGCGATCCACCTGCTCGATACGGGCGAGCAGCTCGCCCGTTAGCTCCGGAACGCTAACCGTTCCAGCGGCGAGTGCCGCCGCGGTTCGGGCGATGGAGAGCTCGTGAACGTCGAACGGCTCCATGACTTATGCAGCTGGCCGGTGTCAGGGTCGGATCTCACGCGGCTTGTTCGTGTAGATCGCGTTCGCCGGCAGCGCCTTCGCCCAGGTGAGTGCGAACACGTCATCGACGGTCCACACGCCGATCAGCTTGCCCGCGGCGTGCAGCTCGGCCGCGGTCTCCGGTTCGATCGATGCCCAATGCGGGCAAAAGACATCGGCTTCGGCATCGTCCATCACCCGAAGGATGTCCACCGGGCGCGATGCTTCGAGCACGCCGGTCAGGATCTGCGGCTCGAGTTCAGCGATCTGCTTGATCGAACGATGGTCGAACGAGATCACGACGACGTCGTGGACCATCCCGGCATCCTTGATCGCGCGGACCAGCGCGTCTTCGATGCCGGCATAGGGTAGGGGGAGGTTCTTGATCTCGATCGCCACGCCGACCCTTCCCCTGGCCACGCCAAGCACCTCGTCCAGCGACGGGATGCGCTCAGCCTTGAAGCGCGGGTCCTTCCAGCTTCCGGCGTCGAACCGCTTCAGTTCCGCCATGGTGTAATCGCGAACCAGCCCGCTGCCATCGCTCGTCCGATCGAGCAGGTGGTCATGGATCACGGGGAGGCCACCGTCCTCCGATCGGTGGACGTCGCACTCGATCACATCGACGCCGAGCTCGATGGCCGATCGAAAAGAGGCCAGCGTATTTTCGGGGTACTCATCTGGATTTCCCCGGTGACCGCCCAGCAACATGCGGCCACTCCGGAGTTTCGCCGCGAGTCCCTGCGCGTGTGCGATGGTCACCGGCCAATGCTACGAAAACTGTCGCGAAGTTTTTACAACGATCGCCACGCGCAAGAAACGGTCTAAGACCGCCGTGACATCAACAGCGGCTTCGGCACGTGCCGGCCGGCTCAGCCATGACCTTACCCAGGATCCAGTCACTGGTGCGTCGACGGCGGGTGCAGGTGCTTGCGGTCGTGCTGCTGGTCCCCTTCCTCGTGGTGGCGCCGCTGCACCTCTTCATGCCGGCAACGGCAAAGGCCCACGGGGTCGTTGGACCGGTGCAGGTCGGGATCAGCTTCAGTCCGCGCCGCGCCGCCGACGCGGGTCTGGACTACCGTTCCGCCTTCACTCGGCTGGAGGCCTTGCACTTCCGCGTCATCCGGCTCAGTGCCTACTGGGACGAGATCGACCAGAACGGCTACGACCAGCTCGACTGGATGATGACGGAGGCCAGGCGAGCGGGCCAGCCGATCGCGCTCACGGTTGGCATGAAGGCGCTCGGGTGGCCGGAGTTCTTCATTCCGGAATCGTTGATGCCGGCTGGTGGCCTGAAGCAGGGCCAAGATGTGGCCTCCGACTCGAGCATCCGCGATGCCACACTGTCTTTCGTCGAAGACACCGTGCTCCGTTATCGAGACAACCCGGCGTTGGTCGCCTGGCAGATCGAGAATGAGCCCTTCAACCGGGCTGGCCCGCAGCGACTCTGGATCGATGCCACGTTCCTCCGCGACGAGATCACGAGCGTGCGCCAGCTGGACACGGGTCATCACCGGCCGCTGATCGTCAACGCCTTCAGTCACTTCAACCTCCTCTTCGATCAGGCCTCAGCTCGCCAGGGGTTCGACCTGCGGCAATGGCTGGGATTCGAAGCCGACAGCGCCGAGCAGGACGGCCTATCGATCCTCGGAAAGGGTGACGTCCTCGGCCTCGACGTCTACACCGCGATCGGCTATCAGTTCCTCGGCCAGGATCACATGAGCCGCGCCGACGGAGACTGGCCCGATCGGCTTGGCAAAGTCCGCGACCTGGCCCTGCGCCAGGGCAAGCAGGCCTGGATCACCGAAGCGCAGGCCGAACCGTGGGAGTCGGGCCCGACCAACCCCGGTGACCCGAAGAGCACCAGCCCGCAGGCGATCCGAAGCCTGTTCGCGAACCTCAAGGACGCCGGTTTCACGACGGTCCTGTTCTGGGGCAGTGAGTACTGGCTGTCCCGAGCGGATCACGGTGATTCCCGCTGGATCGACACGATCAAGGCGATCCTTCGCGGTGAAGCCAAAGCGCCGTCGATGGCGATGGCGGCCTAAAACACCGCCCAGTTGACCGTGGAGAGTTCGTCATCGGTGAAGACCTGACCTGGCTGCTGTAGATACAGGTATCCGATCAGCCGGGCGACCCGTGCCTCCTGATAGTAGTATCGGCGGTGGTCCTCGTAGGCGGTGGAATGGATCGCCTGGCCGCTCTGTCCCTGGGCGGCGCTCTCCTCCGCAGTCAGAATGAGGTCGTAGTTCTGCAGGAATCGCTGGACCCGGGTGTCCCGGTATAGCAGGAGTCGGGGCGGGGTCGCGCTGGCGAGGTCGGCGGTGATCCGCTGGAAGTCCTGGCGCATGACGGCCAGCGCACCCGGGGTCGAGGGTGACTGGGTCTCCCGGTCCAGATCCTGGTTCAGTGTGGCCACGGCCGAGGTGACGCGGTCGAGATAGGCGGATTCGGCCGGCTGCAGGTCGTCGGGCCGCACATAGGGCAGCGTTACCTGGCCATGTCGGAAGTCGATCACCTCGTAGCCCAACTCGCCGGCGGCTGCGGTGTCCTGGAGGAAGAAGGCATCGACCGGCGGCGATTGCCGCGCGCTGTAACGGTAGAAGCCGATCCGATGGGCCTGCACATCGCGCAGCCGGGCCTGGTGCTCGCTCAGGCAAAGGTCGGCGAAGTCGGTCAAGCCTGGACGCTGGAGAATGAAAAGGCGTGCGTTCGAGTAGTTGGCAACACTCGGATCGGTCGTGTCGAGCACAAAGGCCTCGAAAAGGGTGGCATCCTGCTTCACGGCGGCCAGCGCCGTCGCCATGGACTGAACGCCGGCGACATCAAGCGGCCGGCGGCCGTAGACGTTGACCTCGATCGTGCTCCCGCTTTGCCAGCAGTGCAGCGGCTGCATCCCGCCGCCGAGCTGCGGACAGTTGATCGGCTGCTCGCTCGCCCGCAGCGGCCGGCGGTCCGCGGACACCCCGGCGAAGGCGAGGAAGGCGATCGCAACCGCCAGACCCACGCCCACCAGGCCAGCGACCCATGCGCGAAGTCCCCGGTGGACGGCGGCCGGAATAAGCCTTCGGCTGAGCAGGAGCAGGATGGCCGCCGTCGGGATGAAGAGGATGGTGTACGAGGCCCAGCCGAACACCGTGTCGGCCTGGGCGGTGCAGGGCATCCCCGGATAGGCGGCGCCCGCGCGGAGCGGCGCGATCAGCCAGGCGATCAGCAGTAATCCGAGCGGCCAGATCCATTGAGCCAACCGCCACCGGCGGCGCGGCTTTGACGCGGCGCCCGTCACTGGGCCAGGCTGATGATCGACGGGTGCCGCAGCGGCAGCATGCAATGGATGCCCGGCTCGAGCCGCCCGCGGCGGTCGAGGCCACCGGCCTCGAGGAACCCTCGGGTACGGGCATACGCTTCATCGATCAGGCGATCCACCTGGCTGAAGTCGGTCCCGGCGGTGCCGAACTCAACGTTGGGGACCAGCAGGCAGATCTCGGCCTGCTCTGAATAGCGCTGGTACTCCTCCAGCATTCGTTGGCCGAGCATGATCTGGATGCTCTGCGACAGGATGCCGGTCAGCGTGTGGTTCGGCGGCCGGCGCGGATTGGAGGTGCTGTTGTCGATGGCGACGATATGGGTGGCGCCGAGTTCGATCGCTTCGGGAAGGCCCACGTTCTCAGCCACGGCGCCATCGACGAACTCTTCCTCGCCAATGCGATAGGGATTGAAGAGGCCGGGGATGGCGGCGGAAGCGGCGACCGCATCCGGCACGCTGCCGGTGGTGAAGATCTCCTTGCGCGCTCGGGTGAGGTTGGTGGCGATCACCGCGCAGGGCAGGACGAGCTGTTCGAATGTGGCGGGCAGGTTCATCGCGGCCAGCGTTCGCAGGTAGCGGCTGTCGAAGACGCTGTTGCGCGTGCGCACGTACCGGTAGGCCATCCGGAGTGGGTTGCGGTCGAAGAGGTCGCGGTTGCGGATCGAGCGCCACACCTGGGCCAGCTGGGCGATGGTTTCCAGGTCGGGCTTGGCGGCCAGGGCCACCGCATTGAAGGCGCCTGAACTGCAGCCCACCAGGCCGTCCGGCTTGATGCCCGCCTCCAGCAGCGCCTTCATCACCCCGACGCTGCAGGCGCCTCGGCTGCCCCCACCGCCCAGGACAAAGACCAACCGGCGCGGTTTCTCCCCAGGTTGCGCAATCGTTGGTCGGCGCCGTCGCCACCAGGTGGACAGCATGGACGGGGATCGCCAGAAGCCAGTTTCCCGCATAGGTATTACGTTTGAGATCCCGATCCGAACATGCGCCACGGCTGAGTGTAACGGGTCGGTGGCAGTAGGCTGGGAAGCTTGTGGACGCTACGTTGCTTGCCTTGAAGAGGGCGACTGCAGGGCCGCACGAGACCAGCCTCGTGTTAGCCTTGTAGTATCACTTTTCCCTGCTATGCACTGTCCCTATCTCGAGCAAATTCTCCGTAAGCGGACCGCCTTCCTGAAGGTCTTCCAGGCCGACTGCCACGTCGACCGGAAGGTTCACCGCTTCCATGGAATCGTGAAGTGGCCGTCGCCGCCCTGCCTGGGCAAAATGGCCACCTGCGCCCTTTACCAGGAAGCGCGGGCGAGCGAAGACCTGCGGCTGCGGCGTCTGATCGACTAGGCCCCGCTTACTCGACGCCGAGGCTGATACCCAGGCTCTGCCACCAATGGCGCCTGGCCGTTGGTGCCGGAAGAGGTCTCCAATCGGGAAGCACCTCCCCACCGATGGCGGTATTGGTCGTCGCCACGTAATAGATGCGATAGGGACCGCCCCGCCGGAAGGTCTCGTAGGCGGTACCGGAAATCTCCAGCTTCAGGTCGTCGATGTGGAGCCAATAGCGATCCGGCCCCTCGCTGTCCGGGACAAACTGCGCCCAGGCGTCGCCGACCACCTCGTCGACGACCCCCTCCCGAAGCTCACCGACCCTTTGGACGAGGCGAATGGCGTAGTAAATGACGAAGCCGCCCATAATGCTCATGAAGAGGGGAGTCGCGCGGAAGACCACAAGATTGACGATCGCAAACGCCACGACGATGCAAATCTCGTAGCCCTTACCGAGCGCCGCGCGGCGCAGCTCGAGTTGCTGGTTCGGGGAGAGCCGCCCCTCCCGGTTGTAAACGAGGTCTTCGGTCGAAAAGCCATTCAGGGACGTGAGGTCGGGCGGCCGGTCATCGGTGGAAACTCGGTCGGCCGGGCCAATATCGTTCGAAACGACGGTCGCATTCATCTCTAATACCTCCACTGTTTTTCTGACTGCAGCGTGCGGCTCGCAGCCAGCTGGAGGCATCCGGGAAAGGGCTCAGCCGGTACTCATTTCCGTACTCATTTCTCGCCAAGGCGTTGCCGGACATACCACGCGGCGATCTGGGC
>DATBYO010000095.1:0-6602 GCA_036513655.1 Candidatus Dormiibacterota bacterium
GCGGGCGACCCCCACATCGTGACCGGCGCCGGCGAGTTCGAGATCAAGGCGGTCGCGATGACCGGAACCCAGACCTACCACGATGCGAAGAAAGGCGCGGAGCGAGGCAAGAATTTCGTCTATACGGTCGAGATCGACGACCTGCGCATCTGTCACCTCGGTCACCTTGGGCATGCGCTGAGCGAGGACCAACTCGACGCAATCGGCAGCAAGATCGACGTGTTGTTCGTGCCGATCGGCGGCGGCAGCCACATCAATTCGGCACAGGC
The DNA here is from genome assembly GCA_036513655.1 of Candidatus Dormiibacterota bacterium. GTDB lineage: Bacteria > Chloroflexota > Dormibacteria > CF-121 > CF-121 > CF-13. Next base: position 270 of record DATBYO010000095.1, read on the forward strand.
CACCGAGATCGTCAACCAGATCGAGCCGAAGCTGGTCGTCCCGATCTCCTACGCGCTGCCAGGCCTGACCCTCCTCGCGCAGAACCTCGAGGGGGTGGAGAAGTTCGCCAAAGAAATGGGCGCGACGGATCTCACGCCGCAGCCCAAGCTGCAAATTTCCAGCACGCCGTCGGTCGAGGAAACCAAGCTGGTCATCCTCGAGCCGCGCGGCGCCACGGCGACCGCCAGCGTGGATTAAGGCCGCCTAACCGGCGGCTTGTTGGGGTTCGGGCGCGCGGGCGGCGTCCTGCTGAGCGGCCCGGGCCCGCTCCAGTCGCACGGCGCTGTCGATCACCCCGAGGTGGCTGTACGCCTGCGGGAAGTTGCCGCGGGGCGCGCCCGAAGCCGGATCACTGCCCTCCGCGAGCAAGCCAAGTGGTGAGGACAGCTCGATCAGCTGCGCGAGTTGGCGCTCCGCCGCGTCGAGCCGGTTCATCCCAATGAGGCCGTCCACATACCAGAAGCTGCAGAGCAAGAAGGCCGCGCTCAAGTAGCCCTGGTCATCCTTGCAGTCGTAGCGTCGAACGTAGGGGCCATTCAGCAGCCGCTGGCTGAGGGTCTCGATGGTGGCGCGCATCCGGGGATCGGTCGCCGGTAGAAACCCCAGCACCGGCATCTGGAGCACCGCGGCATCCAGGCACTCATCGTCGTAGGCTTGCGTGAAGGCGCCAATCTGCGGATTCCAGGCACGCAGCTCGATCTCCGCTCGCAGCGCCGCCGCTTGTTGCTCCCAAACGTCTACGTGCGACGTGTTGCCGGTGCCCTTCGCCAGGGTGATGGCCCGGTCCAATGCCACCCAACACCACAGCTTGCTATGGGTGTGGTGCTTGCGCTCGCCCTGGAATTCCCAGATGCCGTTGTCGGGCTCACGACTCAACTCCCATACGCCATCGGCGAGACGCTCGATCACGTGCCAGAGCTTGGTCGAGATGAAGCCGCCCTTGCGCTGATAGACCGCCATGCAGTCGATCACGGCTCCGAAGACATCGAGCTGTCGCTGACCGGAGGCGCGGTTGCCGATGCGGACGGGCCGGGCGCCCTCGTAGCCCGCCAGGTGCTCGAGGAACGATTCCGGGAGGTGCGGGTCGCCGTCCACCCGATAAAGGATCTGCATCGCAAAGTCATGGTCGTAGGCGCGGTCGCGGATCCAGTTGATGAAGTCGACCGCTTCCTGCGAGAAGCCGGCGCGAAAGAGGGCGGCGATGCCATAGGAGGCGTCGCGAAGCCAGCAGTAGCGGTAATCCCAGTTACGATCGCCGCCAGGATCTTCCGGGATGGACGTGGTCGGCGCGGCCAACAGCGCACCGGTCGGCGCGTAGGTCAGCAACTTGATCACCAGTGCGGAGCGCCGGACGGCGTCCTGAAATGGTCCTTGATAGAGACACTGCCCCAGCCATCCGACCCAGAAAGCACGCGTCCGCTCGGCGAGCTCGGTCGCGTCGCTGCTGCTCGGGAACTTTCGGCCGAGAGCGAAGTAGCGCTCGCCGAAACCGAGCGTCACCCAAACCTGCGGCCCAGGCTCCACGGTGAAGCGGAGGACGTAGCGCGGCCGACCGTCGACTTCCTCCACCTTGCCTCGAAGCGGGACGGTCGACGAGAGGATCACCTCCTGCGCGCCGCCCGAGGCGATGACGATCCCTTCGCGCTCGGCGAAGCTGGTGCGCGCCCGACCATAGGCGGGCGCCGGATCGAGCACGCACTCGACCTCAACCGGGCCGCCGCGCGCCTCCACGCCGCGGCAGATCCGCTTCAACGAGAGGAAGCGTTCGCCTTCGTTGAAACAGGGCATGAAGTCGGTCACGACGAGCGTCCCTTCGGGCCGGTGAAAGGTGGTGGTCAGGATATTGGTGTCGCTGACGTAGGCCTGCTCGCCCGGCGGCACCGGGTTGACGGGGGAGATTCGAAAGCTGCCGCCGCGCTGGCGGTCGAGGATGGCGGCGAAGATCGAGGGCGAGTCGAACCGGGGGTAGCAGAACCAGTCGACCGCGCCGCTGACCGACACCAGGGCGGCGGTCTCACAATTCCCGATCAGGCCGTAGGGATACACTGCTTGACCTTACAACGTCACGTGCACGCCGGACGTACGTTCCAAACGCGGCCCGGTTCGAAAACACGGCTCGCAGCTAGCGCCGACCCGGCGTAGAATAGAGCCCCGGTGCCGAAGTACGTCTTCGTAACCGGTGGCGTGGTCTCCTCGATCGGCAAGGGGATCACGGCGGCGTCCATAGGGACCATCCTGAAGGCCCGCGGCTTGAACGTCTCCCTCCAAAAGCTGGATCCCTACATCAACATCGATCCGGGCACGATGTCCCCTTACCAGCATGGCGAGGTGTTCGTCACCGATGACGGTGCCGAGACCGACCTCGATCTGGGCCATTACGAGCGGTTCATCGATGCCAACCTGAGCAAGGCCAGCAACGTGACCACCGGCAAGATCTATGCCGAGGTCATCGCCAAGGAGCGACGCGGCGATTACCTCGGCGGAACCGTGCAGGTGATCCCGCACGTGACCAATGAGATCAAGGAACGCATCACGCGGGTGACCTGGGAAGACAACCCGGACGTCGTGATCGTGGAAGTTGGCGGCACGGTCGGCGACATCGAATCGCTCCCCTTCCTGGAAGCGATCCGCCAGCTGAAGAACGACCTCGGCCGCAAAAACGTCTTCTACGTCCACGTGACCCTGGTGCCGTTCATCGAGGCATCCGAGGAGTTCAAGAGCAAGCCGACCCAGCACAGTGTCGCGGCCCTTCGCAGCATCGGCATCCAGCCCGACGCCATCGTCTGCCGATCGGAGCGGCCGGTCAGCGTGGCGCTGAAGGAGAAGATCGCGCTCTTCTGCGACGTCGACCGGAGGGCCGTGATCTCGGTCCCCGACGCCGCCTCCATCTACGAAGTGCCGTTGATGCTGGAAGAGTCGGGGCTGGGCAACGTCATCGTCGAGGCGCTGGAGGCGCCGGCTCATGCGCCGGACTTGAGCGACTGGAAGGAACTGGTTCACCGGATCCAGCACCCCGCCGGCACCGTGCGGATCGGCGTGGTGGGGAAGTACCTCCCGGCGCCTGACGCCTACATCAGCGTCACCGAAGCCCTCCGGCACGCCGGAGTTCACCACAACCTGCGGGTCGACATCAAGTGGATCGCCTCCGAAACGCTCGAGGCTGGGGACCTCGGCGCGCTCGACGAGGTCGACGGCGTCGTGGTCCCGGGCGGATTCGGTCATCGCGGCATTGAGGGGAAGATTGCCGCGGCCCGATTCGCCCGGACCTCGCTAACCCCCTATCTCGGGCTCTGTCTCGGGATGCAGTGCGCGGTCATCGAGTTCGGCCGCGATCTGCTGGGCCAGCCCGACGCCAACAGCACGGAGTTCAATGCCTTCACCAGCCATCCGGTCATCGACCTCCTGCCCGAGCAGCGCGACGTCGCCGACAAGGGCGGCACGATGCGGCTCGGTCTCTATCCCTGCAAGCTGCAGCCCGGAACGCTGGCGGCCCAGGCGTACGGGGAGCCGGTCGTCTACGAGCGGCACCGGCATCGTTTCGAGTTCAACAATGCGTATCGCGAGCCGATGTGGGAAGCGGGCATGGTCTTCAGCGGCACCTCGCCCAATGACCGCCTGGTCGAGATCATCGAGCTGCGTGACCATCCCTGGTTCGTCGCCTCGCAATTCCACCCGGAGTTTCGCTCCCGGCCGAACCGTCCGCATCCTCTATTTCGGGAGTTCGTGAGAGCCGCCGCCGTCAGGGCGGGTGTCCTGCCGGCGGGTGAGGCGGACAAGAAGCCGGCGGTTTCACCGGACCAAACAATTAGCGCGTGAAGTCCGAGGTATCCCAGCCCGCCTCGGGCGGCGTTGCTGCGCCGCGGACGGCCCAACCGAACCTTGGCCTCGAGCTGGTGCGCGCCACCGAAGCCGCGGCGCTGTCGGCCGGGCGCTGGATGGGCAACCTCGACCGCGACGGAATCCGCGCGACGGCGGCGAACGCCATGGCGGAGGCCCTCAAAGGCGTGCATATGAACGGCAGCATCGTGATCGGTGACGAATCGGCGTCCGCCCCGCTTGGCCTCGGGCAGCTCGCGGGTGACGGAATCGGCAACCCCTGCGATGTCGCTCTCAAGGCGATCGACGGATCCACCCTGGTGGCAAAGGGCCTGCCCAACGCCGTCTCGGTCGTCGCGACCGTGGAACGTGGTTCGCTGGTGCGGGCGCCCGTCGGCATGTACGCCGAGAAGATCGCGGTCGGCCCGGAGGCCCGGGGTTCCGTCGACGTGACGGATTCGGTGGAGAACAACTTGCAGCGGGTCGCGTTCGCCAAGAAAGTGCAGGTCTCCGACCTCACCGTGGTGATGCTCGACCGACCGCGGCACGAAGCGCTGATGGACCAGGTTCGCCAGGTCGGCGCCCGGATCACCCTCCTCAGCGACGGCGATATCGCCGCCGCCATCATGGCGACCCTCGAGGGTACCGGCATCGACGTGATGCTTGGCGTCGGCGGCTTGCCCGAGGCGGTACTGGCAGCCTGCGCCTTGAAATGCCTTGGTGGTGACCTGCAATGCCGTCTCTGGTTGCGCTCCCGCGACGAGGAGGAGAAGGCGCGCGCGGCCGGCTTCGACGACCTGCGACGCGTCTACGCGGTCGATGACCTGGTGCGGGGCGAGGACGTGGCGTTCGCGGCCACCGGCGTAACCGACGGCGAGTTCCTGCACGGCGTCATCTATCACCACTTCTGGGCGGAAACGGAGTCCATGGTGTTCCGCAGCAAGAGCGGAACGGTCCGCCACCTGAACACCAAGCACCACTACGCACTCAAGTCGGTCGAAGGCGCGCACCGGAAAGTTCGCTGAATGTCTGGACAAATTGTGCAAATGGTGGCGTTCCATTTGACGCCGCGACCAAAAGTGGGCTAGACTGGCGCCCGTTTTGTCGTTGGGGATTCCGCGACTCGCTGCCCACGGGTGGGCGCTCGCGGTTGCGCTACTGGTCCTGGCTTTGGCCCCGCTCGGGTTTCGGCAGCCCAATGTCGAAGCCCAGGCGACCACACCGAGCGCCATTGTCCCCTTCAAGACCAGCATCGATGACTCGGCGCTGCGCGCTCCCTCGACTCCGGCGCAGGCGCGACAGCCGGCGCCGCCGGTCCGTTACGAGGTGAAGGCCGGGGACAGTGTCGACAGCATCGCGTCGCGAGCGGGCATCACGGTTGACACGCTGGTGCAGATCAACCATCTCTCCTGGCCGCCCCTGGTCACGCCCGGCGAGCGCCTGGTGGTCCCACCGATCGATGGGACGATGGTCCCCGTCGATCCGGATCAGACCCTCAGCACGCTGGCGAAGACGTTTCACATCGACCTCTCCGCGCTTCGCACCGTCAACGGTCTCAGTCCCGACGCGAGGCCGCCGGCGCAACTATTCATCCCGGCGGTGAAAACGGATGACCTGGCACGAGCCGCCGCCGCCTCCGAACCCGGCGGCAACCGTCAGCACCTCGTCCGGTTCGCCTGGCCCACCCACGGCATCATCACCCAGGGCTTCTCCGACTACCACCCCGGGATCGACATCGCGAACGACGTCGGAACGCCGGAGTTCGCCGCCGACGCGGGGCGTGTCGTGTTTGCCGGCTGGGGGTCGTATGGCATCTACGTCGAGATCGACCACGGCAACGGCTTCCACACGATCTATGCGCATATGTCGGCGGTGCTGGTCACCGCCGGCCAGCTGGTGACGCAGGGTCAGCGGATCGGCCTGATGGGAGCGACCGGCCGGGCTACCGGCCCTCACCTGCATTTCGAGGTCCGCTTCCAGGGTGTCCCGCAGAATCCGATCGACCTGCTTTCATAAATCTTTCACCCAGGCCGGATAAGGTAATGGCGGTGAACCGCCTCCTGTACGCCACCAGCGAGGGCCGGCTGCGCGTTCATCGCTCACTGCAGGCGACCGCGCGAAGCGGCTGGGAGGTGGGCGTGGCCGATCGCCTCATTCCGATGCCGGCCGGCGCGACGCTCGTGCACCTCCCCGGTCGGACCCCCCAGGGGCGGACGGCCAGTGGGGAGATCGTTCCGGTGGACGACCCGGGCGCACTGGCGGTTGCCGCGGTCTTGCCGCCGGGGTACCTGCGGACCTGGCTGCCCTCCTACGCGGAGCACGGTCGCCGATCGGTACTGCCGCTCTATGGATACGCGGCGGTGGCGTCGGTTGATGGTGAGCCCCAGGTCGCCGCCATGCGAACCGATCGCTGGAGCGCCTGGGACCCGCAGGCGGACGACCGGCAGCACATCGACCGCGCGATCCGCGCCGCAAGG
>DATBYO010000096.1:0-4989 GCA_036513655.1 Candidatus Dormiibacterota bacterium
GGTCTGACCGGAGGAAAGGAGGCGCCGATGCTCAACCACGTCATCAATCGCTTTATCGACCGGCAGCGCTGGTTGGAACCCGTGGCCGACGTGCTCCAAAAGCTCGTCGCCGGCCTGTACAAAGCCCTCGGCGGGCCGGGACATTCTCTGAAGACCTTCTTCCATGGCACCTGGCTTGGTCATCCGCTCCACCCCGTCCTCACTGACATTCCGATTGGGGCGTGGACGATTGCGGTCATCTTCGACGCGAGTTACCTGATCGAGCGAAGCCACGGTTGGGTGTCGGCCGCCGACGTCACCATCTTCATCGGCCTGCTGGGCGCGCTTGGCGCTGCGGTGAGCGGCTACACGGACTGGAGCGACACCTTTGGCCGGGAGCGCCGTGTCGGCATGGCCCATGGCCTGCTCAATACGGTCGTCATTGTTGTCTACCTGGTTTCATTCATCCTCCGCGTGACAGGAGGCAGCCGCGGCCTGGCCATTCTTCTGGCATATGCCGGCTACCTTCTCGTGGTGACGGCGGCCTTTTTGGGCGGCGATCTGGTCTTCGCCATCGGCACCGGTGTCAACCATCACGCCTGGCAGGAAGTGCCAACGAAGTTCACCAAGGTGCTCCTCGAGGGACAGCTCGCCGAGGGCGTGCTGGTCAAGGGCCTGGCCGGCGATACGCCGATCCTCCTATACAAGAAGGGCGACAGCGTCTGTGCCATCAGTGAGACATGTTCACACGCCGGCGGGCCTCTTTCAGAGGGAGAGTTGTTGGCGGGGAACCTCGTGCAGTGCCCGTGGCACGCCTCGCGCTTTGATGTCTGCACCGGCCAGGTCAAGGGTGGGCCCGCTACCATCAGCCAGGTCCGCTACGAGACCCGGATCCAGAATGGGCAGATCGAGGTCAGGCGCTCGGACGATACACTCCAACCGAACTGATGGCTGAGCGGGATTCCGGCCCCATGGTCGGCGACCTGCGTGACGACGACCTCGAAGGTCGCGACTGGGAACGCGTCCAGCCGCGGCGGGTAAGCGATGCCGACTGGAAGCGCTTCGAGGGATACATGACCGAGATCCTTCGAGCACTCGGCATGCCGCTCAATACTCCGGGCACCATGAAGACGCCGTTTCGCTACCTGCGCGCGATGTTCGATTCGACCGAGGGCTATGAGGGCGATGCCAAGCTGGTCACGGCGTTCCCCACTGAATGCGAAGGCGGTCCCGACTGTGATCTCAGCCAGGTGGTGGATGGCCCCATTCCCTTTTACAGCCTCTGCGAGCACCACGCCTTTCCCTTCTTCGGCCACGCCTTCGTGGGTTACGTGGCCCATGAGCACATCATCGGCATCTCCAAGCTCACCCGGCTGGTCCGCCTCTTCGCCCGGCGATTCACGGTCCAGGAGCGGGTGGGTCGGGAGATCACGGAGTCGCTTTCGCGAATCTTGCAGGCCCATGGCGTCGCCGTCTACCTCGAAGCCATCCACCTCTGCACCCAGATGCGGGGCGTCCGGGAATCGGAGTCGACGACGCGAACCACATTCTGGCGCGGGAACTACGAATCGAACCCGGATCTTCGAGAGGAATTCTTGAACATCGCCCGCTCTCGCGGAAACGGGCATCTTTCCTGAAGCCCTTTGACCGGCTGTTCGAGGCGCCCGAGCTTCCAACCGTTACTCTTCCGCCTCAGCTGGCCGAACTCTACGGCGGAAATCTCGGCATTAGTGACGGGAGCGTCTACGCCAATTTCGTCAGCTCGATCGACGGGATCGTGGCACTCGAGGGAGGCGCCGCGCCCTCCGGCGGGATCATCAGTGGACGTAACGAGGCCGACCGCTTCGTGATGGGGCTGCTGCGCGCCTTCGCCGACGCCGTCCTGGTTGGCGCCGGCACTGTCCGTGCCGAAGGTGGGCGCGCCTTGTGGACACCTGAATACATCTTTCCGCCGGCGGCGGAGGCGTTCGCCGCACTGCGGCGGGCGCTCAAGCGAGACAAAACACCTCGGCTCGTGATCGTCACTGCGCGCGGCGACTTGAATCCGAACGAGAGGTGCCTCGAGGTCGGCGCATTGGTGCTCATAAGCACCGGGTCAGCGGATCGCGTCCGCAAGGCGCTACCAAAGGCAACTGAAGTTCGGGCGATTTCTAACACCGATCAGATCCCTGTTGACGACATCTTCAATGGGCTGCAGGCCGAGGGCTATCGCACCATCCTTACCGAAGGTGGTCCCCAGCTCTTCGGTCAGCTGGTCGAGAGCGACCGTGTTGACGAGCTGTTTCTGACGGTTTCTCCAGTGCTCGAGGGTCAGAGTGGTCGTTCCTTCGGACTGATCCATGGTGTGGACTTCGGTCGGACGCCCAAACGCAGCCGGCTCCTCAGCGTCCGCCGAGCTGATTCTTATCTCTTCCTCCGCTACGCCTTGAAAGCGAATCACCCTCCCCCGCGTGCGGGGGAGGGCAGGGTGGGGGCTGCGTGACCGACCTCGCGGTGATCATGGGAGCAACAGGCGGGCTCGGGACCGCTGTCGTCGATGCCTTTGCGAAACGTGGCGATCGGGTCATCGCGGTCGCGCGTTCGCGCTCGGAGGTCTCCCAGCTGGCCTCGAAATATCCCGTATCTCCCTCCCCCTCGGGGGGAGGGCAGGGTGGGGGCGTCTCCGGCGACACCGCCGACCTGACCTCGCGGCAAGAGGTCGATGAGCTCTGGGAGCGGATCGACCGCGTCGGTGTTCCGCGATGGGTCGTGAACGCGACCGGTGGGTTCCGCGGCGGCAAGGTGGTGGATTCGACCCCCGATGACTTCACCTTCATGATGGACCTGAATCTCGGCTCGGCCTGGTGGTCGTGCCGCGCCGCGGCCCGCCGCATGCAAAGCGCCGTATCACCCTCCCCCTCTGGGGGAGGGCAGTCCGCGACATCACCCTCCCCCTCTGGGGGAGGGCAGGGTGGGGGCTGCATCGTCAACGTTTCCTCCCGCTCAGCCCTGGTCGCTGAACCGGGCGCGGCAGCCTACGCGATCGCGAAGGCGGGAGTCATCAAGCTCACCCAGGTGCTGGCCGCCGAGCTCAAGACCTCGGGCGTGCGGGTCAACGCGGTCGTGCCGGCCATCATCGACACACCGGCGAACCGGCAGTCACTGCCCGAGAAGCTGATCCAGAAGGCCGTCGCCCCGTCCGAGATCGCGGCCGTCATCGCCTACCTCTGCAGCGATACGTCGGAGGCCATCACCGGGGACGCGATCCCCGTCTATGGGAGGTTCTGAACCGCCCTCAGGGACGAAGACTGATACGCACGCCCGGCAGGGCTTTTGGTGATCCGCCAGCCGCACGCTCGATCAGTTCGATGAACCGGCCTCCCAACTCGTCCCGGCTCACCTCGTAGCGATCCCAGCGCCGATCTCCGCTGGCCAGACATTCGAAGAGCAGCTGGACGCGACCCTCGCCCCGCGGCTCTCGATAGGCAAGCCGGTTGAAGTCGCGGGAAGGAACAAACCAGATCCGGGTGAGCTCCATCCGCGACTCATCGAGCAAGCAGAAGATATAGATGAACCGGGGGTGCGATGGGACCTTGTTCTTGGGGTAATGCGCGGTGCAGACGATATGACCTTCTGCGTCGAGGTGGGTGGCGCACTTCACCTGGGCGTATGCGTTGCGATATCCTCCGACCTCGTCCACGATGAAGTCCTTGTGATCCACATCGCTCCGCGCCCCGAAGGCTGCCAGCCGGCCCCCCGCGCTGAGGATGGCGTAGGCCTCGACGAGCAGCTCAGCGACGTGGCCCTTGAGCGATTTTGGGAGGGCGCGCGCCTTGGCCATCAGGCCGCCAGGGGGCTAGCCGAGGGAACTCCGAGGTCGTGGGCCAGGATGTCATCCGCCGCGCCCTGCCGCGTGTCCTGGTCTTTGGCGGCGCTCTGCAGCGTTTGGTCTTCCGCTGCCGTCGTCGCGGCGGCCCAGCTGGTGTAGGCGCCTGCCATTGTGGTGTTCGCCTGGATCAGCGCGGCGGCGTCCGCCTTCTCTTTGTCTGGCCAGCAGACCTTGCCGAGGCCGTCGCTGTAGGTCTTCAGCGCGGCCGCGATCTCGAGTTTGGGCGCCTGTTCGCAGACAACCGTCTGGCACGCATCGATCGCCTTGAAGTCCCGGCTGTAGACCTCGACGAAGGTGTTGTGTAAGGTCGTCATCCGATTGCCGAGCTCGGTCTCGTTGTCAAGGCACCCGCCGGTATCGGCCGACTTGACCAGCAGCAGTGTGATCACGGCCGCCACGACGACTCCTCCGACGTAGGGACCAGGCCGCGATAGGAGCGGCTTTCCCGGACTGAGCGGTGCCGGGATCTTGCTCTGGACGTTGGGGTCCCGCGTTGGCGGCCCGAGGGCTTTCACCTTCCGCCAGGCATTCAGGTTCAGCAGCAGCGTGATCGGCGTGATGAAGAAGGAGAAGATGCCAAACCAGCCCTGGAACAGGGTGTTGTTCTGGTGATGGCGCAGCAGCGCGGTACCGCAGTCGCGGCAGAAGGGACCTTTGTTTGTCTTGTGCACCATCCAAATGACGCGGCCGTTGTGCTCGTGGATCGTCATGTTCGCCGCCGGCGTCGAACCGCACAGCTTGCAGGCCAGCGGCTGCCCATCGTTTCTCGTTGGGACCGCGCCGACTGGAGTCGCGGGGAAGGGTGCGTCCCGAGTAGGGCTCGACATCGCTGGAGCGCTGTTCATCGGCGGGACGCCGACACCCAACGACTGCGCGGTGCGGCGCGCGGCAGCAGCGGCCGCCTGGTTATCGCGCCCTTGAAGGACCTCGTTGACGGCAGCACTGACCGCTGCCTCCTGGACCATATCGTTGCCGCCGATCTCGCGGCGCACCCAGCTGGCCCAGAACTTGCGCGCCTGATCCTGGTCGATCACGCATAGTCATCGGACCCGAAGGGCCTTTCTTGCCGGTTCGCCCTGGCAGCGGGGACAGAAATAGGTCAGGCGAGCCTGCTCTCCCTGAGCTCGTATTCGTATTGGCGT
>DATBYO010000097.1:0-2036 GCA_036513655.1 Candidatus Dormiibacterota bacterium
GCCTTGATCTGCGTTGGGAAACCGCGGAGCAATCTTCGAGTGCACGCTTGACCCGATTCACGCTCATCGACCTCGTCATCCTGATCGCCGTCGTGTTCGCCGTCAGCAGCGGCTACCGCCGCGGCTTCTGGCTATCGCTGGCTCAGTACGCCGGGCTCGTGCTCGGGGTGGTGATCGGGGCCGCCCTGGCGCCGATATTCATGGACGCGATCAACCTCGGCTCGAGCGTTCGGTCGTTGGGCGCGGTGCTGATCCTGATCGTCATGGGCGCCATCGGCAGCAGCGTCGGCTACTGGGTGGGCGAGCCGATCCGCCTGCGGTTGCTGGCGCAGCCCCAAAGCGGCCGAATCGACAGTGTGGCCGGGGCGATCTTCTCCGCCCTGGCGGTACTCTCGGTCTCGTGGTTCCTCGGGATCAGCCTGGCGCGGTTGCCCAGCCCGCAACTCTCGACCGCCATCCAACGGTCGGCCGTGCTGCGGGCGCTGGACGCGGTAGCGCCGCGACCGCCCGGTTTCCTCTCCCGGGTCGAGGCCATCATCGCGGGTGTCAACTTCGCGCCGGTCTTCTCCGGTCTGGAGCCGCTAGGCCCTTCTGCCCAACCGCTGCCGGGCTCCGTCGACACCCCGGGCGTCCGGACGGCCCAGTCCGAAACGCTGAAGATCCAGGGTTACGGCTGCGGCGGCATCGTCTTTGGCAGCGGCTTCCCGGTCGGTCCCGGCCTGGTCCTCACCAACGCCCACGTGGTCGCCGGGACCCAGGGCACCACGGTGCAGAGTCCCGGAGGGCGTAGCCTCCCTGCGCAGGTCGTGCTCTTCGATTCGCAGCGCGACGTCGCCATCCTGTACGTGCGGCGGCTGGCGCTGGCGCCGCTCCCGGAAGGCAGCGCGGCCAAGGGCACGCAGGGGGCCGCGATCGGCTATCCGGGCGGCGGTGGGGAGCAGGTCGTCCCCGCGGTCGTCGACGGCGAGGTCCGGGCGGAAGGTCGCGACATCTATGGACAGCGACTGGTAGTGCGCAGCATCTGGATCATCGAGGCGAAGGTCGAGCCAGGGAATTCAGGCGGGCCGCTCGTCGACCTCAACGGCAACGTGATCGGCGTTATCTTCGCGGCCTCCACCAGCTCGCCCGGCCAGGCGTACGCGCTGACCGACGCCGAGGTGCAACCCGACATCGACCAGGCCCAGGGGCGCACGTCATCGGTGCCCGTCGGCCCCTGCGCGATGTAACCGAGCGTCGCCTTACCCCCACGGTATTACAGCAGTTGCTAAAAGTTGCCTTCACCGGGCTGACAGCGAACTGTTGCAGGCGGTCAGTGTCATCCACAGATTTCGGCCCTACGATGAGGGTCGTGCGGACAGTTCGCCGAAAGCTGCCGGCAGTTCTGGTAGCCTCCGCCGCACTCCTGGTCGCGCTTACGGTTGCCTCGGCACTACTTCTCGCACAGCCCAAATGCGTAAATCACGAATCTTTTCCTGGCGCGGACTTTGTCATTAGTCCGGCGAACAAGGGCTGCAACTACTCGCTTAATGTTGGTCACACATTCGCCGTTAGCGTCCTGTCCGGATCTGAGGCGTCCAAATACTGGCCCGTCAAGGTCTCGGACGAGGGACTTGTCCAGATGACAAGTGGTGGGGTCGGCTCGCCGACCGCACTCTGGACCGCGACGTACAAAGCGTTAGAGCCTGGGGGTCTTCGATTGACGCAATTTGACGTAACAATCACGATCCTCCGCTAGGAGAACTCTTCTCGGGCTGGGTTCAGAACGTAAAACATCGAGAAGCGTTTCCCCACCGTGGAAATGATCGGGTAACGGTTTGCCCCGGACCGGCCGAGATCGTAAGGGTTACCCTGATATTGGCAGACTCGCCGCTAGCTGCGCAATTGCGGGCGATTCGATGGTACCGAAGGGGCCGCCTAAGTTACAGCAAAATGCCCCAGGTGGCGCTGGTCGACTGACCGGGCTGGAGCACGACCAGGCCGTCGCCGCTCCGGAAGGCATTCGGGGCGCAGGTCATCGGTTCGATGGCGAGGCTGCG
>DATBYO010000098.1:0-10982 GCA_036513655.1 Candidatus Dormiibacterota bacterium
AGGTCGATGAACTTCTGGATCTCGCGGCGGTGAGCATCGGGATCGGCGGAAATGAGCATCCGTCCTTCGAAATCCTCCGGCCGAACGAGCTTCGCCATCTGGGCGAAGTCATTGGGCGATCGGATATCGGCCTTCGGAAACTTCATCCCGCCGTTCGGCCACTCGGTCAGCGCGTTGCGCATCGCTTCCTCGTCGGTGCGAGCCCAGGAGAGATGGAGCTGCAGGATCCTGGACATCGTCGACGGATCTTTCCCGGCCTCCCTACACCCCTTCTCGAAGCGCTGGAAGACGCCCCCGATCTTTTCCTCGGGCGCGCCGACGGTGATGAGTCCGTCGCAGAAACGTCCGGTCTTTTCGGCGGTCACCGGGCCGGCGGTGGCGATGTAGATGGGCGGAGGCTGCTCTGGCATGGTCCAGAGCCGCATCGTCTCCATCCTGTAGTACTCGCCCGCGTGCTTGACGTCCTTCCCCGTGAAGAGTTTCCGGATGATCTCGATTGATTCGAACATCCGGTTGATGCGCTCGGCGACCTCCGGCCAGTAACCCGCGACGATGTGCTCGTTGAGCGCCTCGCCCGATCCAAGGCCGAGCCAGAAACGGCCTGGGTACATGGCGCTCATGGTGGCCGCCGCCTGGGCGATGATCGCCGGGTGCGAGCGGAACGATGGACAGGTGACCCCAGGTCCGATGTCACCCTTGGTGTGCTCGGCGGCCGCTGCCATGAAGGCCCACACGAAGGCGGCGTTGCCCTGCTGCGGCGTCCACGGCTGAACATGGTCGGCGGCCATCACGCCCGAGAACCCGGCCGCCTCCGCCTTCTCGCAGAAGCCGATCAGCTCGCGCGGATGGAACTGCTCGAGCATCGCGGCGTAGCCAATTTGCGCCATCGCCGCCTATTTTCTGCCTAGCGGTTGTAGGGAGGCGAGTCCGAGATCGCCGAAGACCGGGGCCGGGCAAAGGACGCGATCACCGCGCCGGCGGCGGCGATGACGAGCGCCAGGATGATGTGCTTCAGTCGCAGCGTTGGTCCCGGCAGGATCAGGCTTTCCTGGGAGGTCCGGACGAACAGATAAAACACCGTGGCCAGCAGCCCGATGAAGAAGATGACGACGCCGGCAAAGAATGCCATCGGGTTGTTTTGGATGGGGTTGCCTTGCATGTGTCCTCCTGGATATCAACGGCTGAGCAGGATCAGCGAAACGATCCCGAATGCCGCGCAATAGTACGCAAATGGATCGAGCCGTCCCACCCGAAAGTATCGCATGAGGTACGCGACGCTCAGGAAGGCGGCAACTCCAGCGACCACGCCACCCGCCAGATAGACCGGAAGGTGGGGCAGGGCGACCGGCGTAAAGAGGTCCGGAATTTTGAGGACGCCGGCACCCAGGATGATGGGTGTCGCGAGCAGGAACGCGAAGCGGGCGGCTGCCTCGTGCGTGAGGTTGGCGAGCAAGCCGGCCACCATGGTGCTGCCGGAACGAGAGATGCCGGGCAGCAGCGCCAGGATCTGCGCGGAACCGATCCCGATTGCCGTGCGAACCGGGAGGGCATCGAGCTGTGTACGCCCCTCGTCGAACGCGACCGCGCGCCGGCGAACGCGCTCTCCGACGAACATGATGGCGCCGTTCACGATCAGGAACGCGGCCGCGGCCCGCGGATTGGCGAACAGGCTCTGCACCTGCTTCTGGAACAGGACGCCCACCAGCCCCGCGGGGATGGTCCCGGCGATCAACCGCCACCCGAGTCGCTCGTCCGCGGTCCCGTGCATCCGACCGTCGATCACGCTGCGAACCACCGCCCCTACGATGGCAACCCAGTCCCGCCGGAAGTAGATCGCCAGAGCGACGGCGGTCCCGACGTGAAGCAGGACGACGAAGGCCAGGAAGGTGGGATCCGCCTGGTTAATGTTCCAACCGAGGAGACGGGGGAGGATGACGATATGTCCAAGACTGCTCACCGGGAAGAGCTCGGTGACGCCCTGGAGCAACGCCAATACAAGGGCCTGGAAAATCGACATCGTTTCCTATGATGCTGGAATGAGTCCCGGGCCCGTCGTCGTCCTGGCCGGCGGGGTCGGTGCCGCGCGGTTCCTGCGTGGCCTGGTCCGGGTCGTGCCGCCCGAGGACATCACCGTGATCGGGAACACGGGCGACGACCTGTGGTGGCACGGGCTGTATATCGCCCCCGATCTCGACACGGTGACCTATTGGCTCGCCGGTGTCGCCGATGAGGCGCGTGGCTGGGGAATTCGAGGGGACACGTTCACGGCCCAGGAGGCGTTCGCCCAGCTGAGCGACACGTCCTGGTTCCAGCTGGGCGACCGTGACCTGGCCACGCACTGGTATCGAACCGGGCGGCTGGCCGATGGTGTGCCACTCCACCGCATCACGGCTGAGCTCGCCGAGCGGCTGGGGGTCCGCAGCCGGGTCCTTCCCATGAGCGATGCACCGGTTGAGACCCGGCTGAAGACCGATGCCGGCGACCTCCATTTCCAGGAGTATTTCGTGCGCGAACGCTCACGTCCGGCCGTGCACGAGATCTACTGGACAGGCTTGGAGGAAGCCACTCCGGCACCGGGGGTTGCGGAAGCCATCAACGCCGCTCGCCTGGTGCTCATCGCGCCCAGCAATCCCATCATCAGCATCGGACCCATCCTGCGGGTGCCCGGGATGCGGCCCCTGCTCGCGGCCGCCCGCGCCCGCACCGTCGCCATTTCGCCCTTGATCGGCGGGCGTGCGGTCAAGGGACCGACTGTGGAGCTGATGCGCGCCGAGGGGGCGCGGCCGGATGCGCTCGGGGTCGCGGAACGCTACAAGGACCTCGCGGCAGGGTTCATCCTGGATACCGCCGACGCGGCGCTGGCTCCGGCGATCGCGGCCCTCGGCTATCGGATGGCCGTCCGCCCGACGCTGCTCGATGACGGCGATTTGGCTCGCGGGGTTGCCACCGCAGCCCTCGACGTGCTCCGCCAACCGGCAGCCGCATGACAGTCGCGATCATCATCCCGGTCAAGTCGCCACGCCGGGCGAAGCACCGGCTCGAACCAGTCCTGGGCGAACCTGATCGCGTGCGGCTCGCTCGCGTGATGGCCCGAGATGTCTTCGGGACGGTCTCGACGCTCAACGCCTACGGGCGGTTCGTGATTTCCGACGATCCCGAGGTCCTGGATGAAGGCCGCCGTTTCGGACTCGAGCCCCTGACCGACCGGGTCGGCCAGGGACAGAGTGCGGCCGTTCAGCAGGGGTTCGCGGCCGCCTGGGAGCGAGGCTTCGCGGCAGCGGTCACCATCCCGGGGGACGTTCCCGCGGTGACGGGGGCCGAGCTGGCGGAATTCTGCGACTACCGACCTGAAATCGAGGTATTGCTGGCCCCGGATCGCGAGCGAATCGGCACCAACGGACTACGGCTGGTGCCGCCCCACGCCATCACGCTTCGTTTTGGTGAGGACAGTTTCAGCCTGCACCAGGCCGAGGCTCGACGTGCCAACCGCAGCCTCGCGGTCAAAGAGGTGGAGGGCCTGCGATACGATCTGGACCGGCCCGAGGACATCATCGCGTTCTTGAGTCTGCCGCGCGACACCGAAACCCTGCGTCTGCTGCAGGAGCTCAGGGTCGCCGAGCGAGTCGCCCTTGCGACCACGCCGTCGAACGGTTGAGTCCGGTCTGGATCAGTCCGGTGCCAGGCCTTCCGGAGGTCGCCAGCGGGGCATCGCTTCCGGATCTCATCATGGAGGGCCTCGAGCGGAGCGGGACGTCCCTCGAGTCCGGTGATGTGGTCGTTATCACCCAGAAGGTTGTGTCGAAAGCTGAAGGCCGGGTGCGATCGCTCGAAGAGGTGCAGCCATCCGCGCGGGCAACCGAAATCGGTCACCGAATCGGGTTCGACCCCCGGCATGTGGAGGTCATCCTTTCGGAGTCGGTGCGCGTCGTGCGCGAGGCGCCCCGCGTCTTGATCACGGAGACGCGGCATGGCTTCGTTTGTGCCAACGCCGGCGTCGACCGGTCGAACACCGGTGGGAAGGAACTGGTCGTCTTGCTGCCCGAGCACCCCGACGAGTCGGCCCGCGTCCTACGCGAGCGCTTGCGGGAGTTATCAGGTGCCTCGGTCGGTGTGGTGATTTCCGACAGCTTCGGCCGGCCATGGCGGGAGGGCCAGGTCAACGTGGCGATCGGCGCGGCGGGCGTCGTCGCGCTGCGCGACTACCGCGGTCAAGAGGACCCCGCCGGCTACGAGCTGCAGGGGACGGAGCTGGGTGTCGCCGACGAGCTCGCTTCCGCTGCCGAGCTGGTGATGGGCAAGCTGGACCGGGTCCCGGTTGCCCTGATCCGAGGTGCGTCCGTTGCGGGTGACGGCAGCGTGCAGGCACTGCTGCGCGACCCGGCGACCGATCTGTTTCGGTGAAGATCGGGCTGATCGCCGACACGCAGGGCAGCTTCAGCGTCCCGGCGCTCTTGCGGCACGTGGCCAGCGAATTCGCGGGCGTCGACGAGATTTGGCACGCGGGGGACTGGGGCAGCGAGGAGGTCCTGGAAGGGTTGCGCCAGTTGGGGCGGATCGTGGTCGTAAATGGGAACTCGCCTGCCGACTCGCGCTACCCCACGACGATCGAGGGGACGATCGGCCGCTGGCGCGTCGGAATGGTCCATAACCTGGACAACCGGCGGGCGCGCTGGGCCGCTGGGTACGACGTGGTGATCCATGGCCACACGCATCGCTGGCGAGACGAGGTCGTCGGTCGCACCCGTTTCATCAACCCCGGGACCGCCACCCGCCCGCAGTTCGGCGGCACCGAGCGGACGATGGCAAGGCTCACGTTCGAAGGTGAGCTCCGGGTGGAGAAGCTGCTTGTTCCCAAGTTTCCCAAATGAGCGGCGATATCATGACGCCATGAAGGTTCGCGTCGTGCTCTTCGCCAAGCCGCGGGAACTCGTGGGGCAGCCGAATGTCGATCTGGCGCTGCCCGCCGGGGCGACCGCCGCCGATGCCTGGAGCCAGCTCAGCACGCGATACGACCTGGGTCCACTCCCACGGTCATTCCGCTGCGCCGTGAACTCGGAGTATGCCGGGTGGGATGACCCGCTCAAGGACGGTGACGAACTGGCCGTGATCCCGCCGGTGAGCGGGGGCGCGATCGGCGAGCGGCGGGGCGTCGTGGCGCTGCGCGAGGAGCCGCTCGATCCCGCGGCGATCGCCGACAGCATCCGTACGGATGGGGACGGGGCGCTGGTCCTGTTCGAGGGCATTGTCCGTGAGCATTCGCGCGGCAAGCAGGTGCGAGCCCTGGTCTACGAGGCCTATGGCGCGATGGCGCAGAAACAGATGGAGGACCTGGCGGAGGAGGCCCGTCGCCGCTGGCCGGTTTCGGAGCTCGCCGTCGTCCACCGGACGGGTACGCTGCGGGTGGGCGAGGTCAGCGTGGTGATTGCCGTGGCGGCGCCGCACCGCGGTGAGGCCTTCGACGCCTGCGAATGGCTGATCGACGAACTGAAACACACGGTGCCGATCTGGAAGAAGGAGATCTACACCGAAGGCGAGGCCTGGATCGACGACCGTCCGTAAGGTCTCGCCGACTACCTCGCGGGATAAAATACGGCCGCAACGCGGGAGTAGCTCAGCTGGTAGAGCGCCTGCCTTCCAAGTAGGTGGTCGCGGGTCCGAGTCCCGTCTCCCGCTCTCTGGAACCAATCGTCTTGAGCAGCTCTTCGAAGTAGGGAGCCCAGCCAGGACGCAGCCGGATCCCTGCGATCCGGCGGTCTCGCACCTGGACCTCGGAGAGGAGGCTTGTAGCGAGCCGGCCTCGTTGGATGGCGTCGGCATCGTTCCAAGGCGGCGAGTAGGTCAGTGAGCCGTGCGGAGAACTGGCGAACCGTCGGCACCTCGGGTTGTGCTTTGAGCTGAGCCAGCCTGCCAGGCCCCACTGGCGCGCGCAGATGCCCTGGAGGCAGAGCTGGTGGGCTGGTTAGGGAAATGTCACCCAGATGACCGCCTGGAGGCCGCAACGAGAGCACTGGTGTCGCGCGGCACGCGCCAACGCCAGACGCTCCCGCGTGAGGGACGAACGCCGGACAGCCAAGGAGCTCGAGGCGCGTCGCAAGCGCACCGCCCTCGTTTTCGAGATGGGTTCTGGTGTCCGAAGGCGATTTCCGGGATGCCGTCACGGTCATTGAGGCCCAGCCTGCCGTAACGGTGGCGATCCGAGCAGACGTAGTAGCGGATGGAATGGGCTGCGTCGCCATGACTCGTGCCGCGCATTTGGGTCCCGCAGTCGGCGCACCGCAGCAGAGGCGACAAGGGAAATCGTGAGCCCAGTTTCCGCGACCTGACACCGGGAGTCTTCGCGGGCCGATGTCGCGAGCGGACTTCCTGACAGCGCCCCCACAGGTCCCGCGAAATAATCGTCGGCAGCTGACCAACCACCGGCAAGGGTTCCTCGCCGTGAAGGCGAGCCTGCCGCGCAAGGGCACGCGGAACCGACCCGACGGAGATCGCAGAGGTCGTGGGATTCCTCGCTTCGCCACGCGCGAGCTATATCACTGGCGCGATCGTCGCTGTCGACGGCGGTCGTACGGCGATCTAGGGTCTGCAGGGATCACGAGAAGTTGCGAAGCTGTGGCCAGATTGTTGGGATCGGAGCCTTGAGCTGGCAAAGGGTCACCGGGGCGCCCTGCTCGAGACCCGCGACCTGGTACGGAACAGTGAGATGGGCGACGAGCTCGGCCGATTCGCACATCCAGCCGACGTCGGATGGTTTGTAGTCGACCATGAGTGCGCTGGTCGCTGTGAGGTGTGGCGGCAACCAGTAGAAGTCGCTCAGCTGTGGGCTCATGACGTCGGGGAGGATCTTGGGGTTGCCATAAACGTGGAGTGCTCCGGGAACACCGTAGTAAGCCGAAATGATCACCGTGCTCGCGCGCTCGGATGGGGGAAGAGCACGATAGATGGCCGTCACTTCGCCCGCGACGTCATCCCACCCCACCGAGTCAGCAAAGACCTCCGACTTCGTATCGAGGCCGGTCGCATGAAGGCGACTTGCCGGCGTGATCGGAAGGGTTAACGAAGCAAGCGCGACAAATCCCAGCACGCTGGCGCCGACGACCGCGATGCGCAGCGTGGACCGAAGCCTTGCCCGCTCGAGGCGGGACAGCGCCATGAGGCCTTGCGCCATGACGATGGGAATCGTCGAAGCCGCGTAGTACGACTTACCGACGAAGAGGAAGCCGACGAGCGGGACCGCAGAGGCAATCCCGATGGGACGAAGCAATCGATTGCGGAACAGAGAAATCATGCCCGCGACCCACAAAGGGAGAAGAAGTGAGACGTAGAGGCCGAACT
The DNA here is from genome assembly GCA_036513655.1 of Candidatus Dormiibacterota bacterium. Taxonomy (GTDB): domain Bacteria; phylum Chloroflexota; class Dormibacteria; order CF-121; family CF-121; genus CF-13. The sequence continues at coordinate 7,333 of DATBYO010000098.1, forward strand.
CGATGAGGTAAATCCCGACGCCGCCGCCCGAGCCTTGGTGGTTGGCGACATAGGTGAGGGAGGGGAATCCATTGACTACCTGCCAGGCGAGGTTCGGTGCCCAGATCAGAAGTGCGATCGCTGCGGCGATCCAGGGGTATCTCGTCCGCAGCTCCTTCCGCAGCGACGGCGTGAGGAGGACGGCGATGGTGATGCCGGCAATGAGTCCGACGATCGTGTACTTCACCTCGAGGCCGATTCCCAGCGTGATGCCGAGATAGATCCAGTACCGGGGCCTGCGGTCGATGACAACGCAGAGGAACCAGTACAACGCGACCATCCCGGTGGCCACATCAAAAATCACGGTCTGGAAGACGTCGCCCGAACCGACGATGTACGGTGCGGCGATCCCGGCGACGAGGGCAATTCCCTGCAGCCACAGCGAACCACCAAGCCGGCGAACATAGGCGCCGCACAGGGCGACGAGAACGCCGCTCAGGAGTGACGGAAGCAAGCGAAGGGTCCACGGCGTGACCCCAAGGAGCCCCGTCTCGAGTCGGGCCAGAAGTGGGACGATCGGTGGGAAGTCGACATATCCGAGCGCCGGGTGGCGTCCGCAGTCGAGGTAGTAGAGCTCGTCGGTATGAAACCCCAGGGTGCCGTTGGTCGCCAGGTGAAGGGCAATGACGCTCGCTGCGGCAGCGCCGTAAAGGAGCACGGCTGTACGACGCGACACCGAGTCACGGCGCATAGAGGGACTCGTATGAAGCGCGTGCCGTGTCTGACTGCTTGATGCCGTGGACAACGGCCCACGTTCGGGTGGCTCGATCAACGGCGATCGTGGTCCAGCTGCTCCCATCCTCGCCGCTCAAGTGGATGAGTAACGTGTAGGCGTCGTGCTCGACGCGCAGGCGGTGGGAGGGATTCGCCTCCTCGTGGAGCCCGCGAGCGAGTCTGCCCGGGAACGAATCATCGGCCACAAAAGACGTCCACCGCCTTCCGCGCTTCGGAGGACGAGTAGCCTTGCCGCCGGACCGAGCCTTATTCGGCATTCTCAGTAGCCTCCTCTGGAGGTTATGCGCTGAACTTGTATGGAAATGCTCCAGCGTCGACGCCGAAAATACAAGAGTCGTCATGCCCGAGATGTCAGCTCTCGCCAAGGCCTTCTGCACCAGCGGACCCTACCGGACGTTCGCTCGGATGGTTGTCTTGCCGTGGGCGCTCCAGGGACTGTCCCCGAGTGGTGAAGCGCTCGAGATTGGCAGTGGCAGCGGCGCGATGGCGGCCGAACTGCTCCGGAGGTTTCCCGAGCTGCGGATGGTTGCGACCGACTACGACCCCGACATGGTGGCAACGGCTCGGCGGAGCCTCGCAGCCTTCGGCGGGCGGGCGACTGCCCAACGGGCGGACGCCACGGCTCTGCCATTCGACGATGGCCGCTTCGATCTCGTCCTGTCTTTCGCGATGCTCCACCACGTCGGCGACTGGGAGCGGGCGGTGGCCGAGGCCGTCCGAGTGCTCCGCCCCGGCGGCCGTCTCGTCGGCTACGACCTGGTCCACAGGGCGCCGGGCAACCACAGGCACGGTGAGGAACATGCCGGCGTGAGGATGATGTCGCCAGGACAACTGGAAGGCGCCCTCGGCCGCCTCCCCGTCACCGGTGTGCGCACCCGTCGCTCTCTTGCCATTGCCCTCAGGTTCTTCGCGATCAAGTCCCAAGCAGGAGGTGGCTCGGCTCAGCCATAGTTCTCGACATGCGCCGCAAGGTCCGGGTCGAGCACGCCAGGCGGTTGGCGGTGGCCCGCCAGCGGCTGAGCGGATCACGCCCGAACACGGTGAGGACCGACGACATCCATGAATTGGTGCGGGCGATCGGCTGCCTGCAGCTCGACCCGACCGCGATCGTCGCCCGCAACCACTTGCTCGTCCTGTTCAGCCGCCTGGGTCCTTTCGATCCGAAGCTTGTCGACGTCCTCCTTTGGGACGAACGCCGGCTCTACGAATACTGGGCGCATCAGGCATCCATCGTTCCGACCGAAGACCGCGCGCTGCATGCCGCGCTGCCGCCGCCGTGGGCCGACCGACGCCGAACCGAGGCCTGGATGACCACGCGGGCCCGGTTCACCAGGCCCGTCCTGAAGCGACTCGCTGCCAACGGTTCGGTGCGCGCGGCCGATTTCGATGAACATGCCGACAAGTACGAATCCGGTTGGGGAAAGCGCAGCCCGATCGCCGACACGCTGGCGCTGCTGTGGTTCCAGGGACGGATCGTACCCGCAGGTCGTGCTGGAGGTGGGCGACGATGGGCGCTGGCCGATGCCTGGTTCGGAAAGCGTCTCGCTGTGATTCCAGCGCAACCGGTTGCGCTTCGCGACGCCGCCGTCCGCTCCTTGCGTGCGTTGGGTATCGCCACCCAGCAGCAGGTAAAGCAGCATTTCATCCGGCACCGTTATCAGGGGCTCGCGACCGCGTGGAAGCGGCTCGAAGCCGACGGGATGATCGTCCTGGTGGAGATCGGACTCAAAGGTGATTGGTACGTGCACGCGGAGGACCTCGAGCTCCTGGGACAGATCGAGGCAGGTGAGTTCGAGCCGAGGACGACGCTACTCTCGCCATTCGACAACCTGATCTGCGATCGCAACCGGACGGTCGCCCTCTGGGGCTTCGACTTCAAGCTCGAGATCTATGTCCCAAAGACCAAGCGCTGGGGTTACTTCGTGATGCCGCTACTGCACGGCGACCGGGTCGTCGCCAGGTTCGACCTCGCCGTCGACCGGAAAGCCGGCGTGCTCAACGTGATCGGCGAGCGATGGGAGCCCGGCCTAGCGGGTGGCCGCCAGCCGGTTCGCCCGACCAAGCGAGCCCTGGATGAGCTGGCGTCGTTTCTGGGAGTGGACGTCCGGCGTCAGCGCTGAGGCAGTCCGCCGATCCGAGGACCTGGGCCGACGAGATATCGTTGACAAGACATATATCGTTCAAGTAATATGTCGTCATGGCAGACGTCTTCCAGATCCTGGCCGACCCCACCCGCCGCCGCCTTGTCGACGCGCTTCGGAACGGTGAGCGCTCGGTCGGCGAGCTCGTCGACATGGTGGACATCGGACAGCCCGGTGTTTCGAGGCAGCTTGCGATCCTCCAGGACGCCCGGTTTGTGGTCGTCCGTCCTGAGGGTCGGCGGAGGCTCTACGCGCTGCGCCCCGAGCCGTTCCGCGAGTTGGACGAATGGATGATGGGATACCGCGCGATGTGGGAGGACCGGCTCGACAGGTTTGCGGCAGAACTCGACCGGCGGGGCAAGACCCGACCGAAGAACAAGGAGGAACGTAAATGACGCAAGTAGATACGCGCACGACGGCGGTGGCGAACAAGATACCGGTGCAGAGCGTGAGACCGTGTTTGACGTTCAAGGAGGGGACCGAAGAAGCGATCAATTTCTATGTGTCGCTGTTTCCGAATTCCAAGGTCCTGAGTTTGCTAAAGGCTGACGCAAAAGGCCCCCTTCCTGAAGGCAGCGTGCTGCACGCCAGCTTCCAGCTCGACGGACAGGAATACACGGCCTTCGATGGCGGACCGTCCTTTACGTTCACGGAAGGCTTTTCTTTTGTCGCGACCTGCGAGACCCAGGAAGAGATCGATGAGGTGTGGGCACGCCTCACAGACGGTGGAGAGGA
>DATBYO010000099.1:0-13486 GCA_036513655.1 Candidatus Dormiibacterota bacterium
CTCGCACCACTGATCCGCTCCCTGGTCCTTCCGAACATTGCGCTCTTCGCCGGGCTGACCAAGTTCATGGAACTCGGATTGGGCATCGTTCTCCTCCTGGGCGCCCTGGAAGTCGGCCGTCGCCGCCTGTCCGGACGTCTCGCCGCCGAGCGCGGCTATGAAGCGCCGGTTGCCCTGGTCGCGGCCCTCGCCGGACTTGCAGCCGCGGGCCTTTCCCTCTCCATCGCTCTTCTCATGGGTGAGCAGCTACCCACGATCACTCCCGGCCGGGCGCTGACCACGGCAATCCCCGTCGAGCTCTTGCTCGTTCCGCTCGGCATCGCCGTCGCCTGGATGGAATTCGGCCGCTTCCGCGTCCTGTCGCATTGATTCCCTCCCCCTAAGGGGGAGGGCAGGGTGGGGGTGATCGCCACCCGCTATCCTCGAAGCCCATGAGCAAAGGGCGTGTCGAGGCCTTCAGCGATGGTGTCTTCGCCGTGGCGGCCACCCTGCTGATCTTCAGCATCCAGATCGACAAGACCGCACCGGGCGGGTTGCTGGCAGCGTTGCTGGCGGCCTGGCCGAAGTACGCGGCCTACGTCGCGAGCTTTCTCACCATCGGGGTGATGTGGCTGAATCATCACGGCCTGTTCGAACGCATCGCCCGCCTGGATCGCACCCTGACGTTCCTCAATTTGCTGCTCCTGATGGCGATCGTCTTTATCCCCTTCTCCACAGCCGAGCTCGGCGCCAATATCCAGGTGCCCCGTGATGCCAACACGGCCGCCAGCTTTTACGCGCTGAACGCGTTCGTGATCGCGATCTTTTTTGGCGCGGTCTGGATCTACGCGCTGATCCGGCCCGGCTTGCTGGCCCCAAGCGTCGACCGAGAAGTGGCACTGCGAGCCTGGCCCCGCTTCTCCGTCGGCTCGGTCGTTTACCTGGCCTGCGTGCCGCTCGGCCAGTTCAGCCCGATCGCAGTCGTCATCGTCTGCGCCGGCCTCGCCGTCTATTACTTCTTCGAGCGGCTGCCCGACATATCTCACCAGCCGGCCGCGGGCGCGCGCCCGCAGCTTTGAATATGGGGAGGCCTAGGCGTTACGTCTCCCCGGGCCGGCCTAGCGGTTGCGGACCTTTTCCTTAGATGCCTGATAGGCGCGCAGCTTTCCGACCTTGGGCTGCGCGTTGACGACGATATAAGGATTCGACGGATTTCGAGCCGCGTAGTCCTGGTGATAGGTCTCGGCTTCGAAAAAGGCTTTCAGCGGCCCGACCTGGGTGACGATCGGTTGGTCGAAGACCCGGGCCTTGTTCAACTGGTCGATATAGGCTTCGGCCACGCGCTTTTGCTCGTCATCGGCGTAGAAGATCGCCGAGCGGTACTGGCGGCCGGTGTCGGGGCCCTGACGATCGCGCTGCGTCGGGTCGTGCGCGATGGCGAAAAACACCTTGAGGATCTGGCCGTAGCTGATCCGGCTCGGATCATAGAGGACCTCCACTGACTCGGCGTGGTCTGTGGTCCCGGTCGAGACCGTCTCATAATCGGCGGTCTCAGCGGTGCCGCCCGCATACCCGGATTTGACCGTTAAGACCCCATCCAGGTTCTTGTAGACGGCCTCCACACACCAGAAGCACCCGCCGGCCAGGATGGCGCGGCTCTGTCCGGGCTTGTCGGCGAGCGCGGCGTCGGCGATCGGATCGGGAAATTCCTCAGGTGATACGCGTGCCATCGAATCATTCTAGGCGCGCGTCTCGCCCGGTCGCGGGTTACTGCATCGGAAATGGCGCCTGCCACCAGGCTGGCAACTGGTCGAGTGTGATCGCCGCCACCCATTTGACCCACCAGAACCCGCGCTGGTCGGGCGCAACCAGGCGGACTGGAAAACCGTGCCCCGGGTCGAGCGGCATCCCACCGAGCCGTGTCGCGACCAGCAGCCGCCCGACATCGCGGGCCGCAAAGCGCCGGTCATAACCGGTGACGGACCGGACGTGCAGGCTGGACCCCCCACCCCGGCCCTCCCCCGCCATGGGGGAGGGAGATAAGTCCAGCAGCCGGCTCAGCCAGACACCGGACCAGTCCTGCGTCGAGTAGAAGCCGCCGGTGCAGTCCAACGTCGCCCGCACCCGATCGTCGAAAGCGAGCAGCTCGTCGTAGGTCCACTCCCGCACCGCGGCTCCGGCCTGCACGGCCAGCCGCCAGCGCGACGGATCGATCTCCGGCACTGCGTCGAACATCCACTGCGTCACCGGCAGCTGCACCGGTTGCAGTGAGCCGTATTCGTAGGAACCGGTGAAGCGCCGCGCCGAACCGGGCAGGCTGAGCAGCCGAACCGCGCCCTCGCCCGCCACATAGGCGAGTCCCGCACCCGTCAGCAAGGCGCCCGCGCGCAGAAGGTTGCGGCGCGAGAGATCGACGGCGCGCACCGGGATGCGGCGGGCGATCACATGCCACGCGACGAACGGGATCGCCGCGAGCGCGGCTCCGACATGGACCTCCATCGCGCTGATCGCTCCGACCGCAATCAGCAGTCCGGTCGAATGCAAGATGCCGGCCAGCACGGAGGTGACCACCAGCGCCGTGAAGACCAGCGAGGCCCACCAGCCCGGACGCCGGCGCTGGATCCCACGCGCGGCGATCAACACCTTCCACGGCGTGAGCGCGATGATCGCGTATCCGCTGACCGCATGAAGGATGAGCGACACGCGCGAGGGTGCCGTCCCGTAGAAGAACGCGACCCAACCGGTGACAAACGCCAGACCCAGCAACACGAACAGCGCCTGGTTGGTCCACCGTCTCACGGCGATCGCCTCTTCTTCACCGCTCGACCTTGCGTTGCGCTTCCTGGATCAGGGTACGCAGCGGCATCATCTCGAGGGAAACCAGCCGCAGATCGGCCTCGCTGAGATCCAGGTCGGCGGTCAAAGGATTCGGTACCGCAACGCAGAAGAGCCCGGCGGCTTTCGCGGCGCGGACGCCGTTGCTCGAATCTTCTAGCGCAATCGCCTCGTCGGCCGGCACACCGATGCGCTGGAGTGCCGTTCGGTAGAGCTCGGGATCCGGCTTGGTGCGCTTGACGTCTTCTCGGCAGACGACCGCATCGAAGTGGCCGCCGATGCCAAAGCGGTTCAGATGATCGATAACCCACTTGCCACTGGAGCTCGATGCCACCGCGGTCTTGAGCCCGAGCTGTCGCGCGGCGACCAGATAATCGAGGACCCCGGGCAGCAGCTGCTGCAGGGCGGTCGCCTCGTGGTAATAGAGGCGCTCGAGCGCCTCGAGCTCGGGCTGATCGAGCTTCGTCCCGGTCTTCTCACCCAGGTCGATGATGGGGTCGAACGGTCCGGATGCGGTGCCGATGATCGTCAGCCATCGCTCGAGCGGAAGCTCGTGACCGCGCTCCCGATAGATTCGTTGCCAGACGCGGAAGATCGGGACCTCCGTGTCGACGATCAGGCCGTCGAAATCGAAAACCAGCGCCCGGATTCGCCCCATCGCGTCAGAGATTCCGCTGAAAGAACTCGAGGATGCGTCGCTCCATGTCCACCCGATCCCGCTCCGAGCGTGGCATGTGCCGTTCGTTTGGATAGATCAGGGTCTCGAACGGCTTCCCCGAATCAATCAATGCTTGCATCAAGCGCGCGGTGTGGCGGAAGAGGACGTTCTCGTCGATCATGCCGTGGACGACGAGCAGCGGCCCCCGCAGTTGATCGACGTAGGTCAGCGGCGAAGAGCGCCGGTACCCTTCCGGATTGTCCTGGGGCGTGCTCATGTACTTTTCGGTATAGGCGGTGTCGTAGCCCTCGTAGAAGGTGACCGGTGCCCCGGCCACGCCGGCCTTGAAGACGTCGGACGCCGTGACCAGCGCCATCAGCGTCGTGTACCCGCCGTAGCTCCAGCCGTAGATGCCGACTCGCGACGTGTCGGCGAAGCCCAGGGTGCCAAGCCAGCGCACCCCTTCGACCTGGTCGCGGACTTCGACCTGGCCCATCTGGCGTGCGATGGGCGCCTCGAACGCCAGTCCCCGCCGCGCCGACCCGCGGTTATCCACCTTGAGAACGATGAAGCCGTGCTGAGTCAGGAGCTGAGCCCGTAGGTCGACGGTCTGGGCCCAGCTGTCATTGACCATCTGCGCTCCGGGGCCGCCGTAGACGGAGACGATCACCGGCGCACGGCCCCCGCCCTGACCCTCCCCTGGACGCGGGGGAGAGGAAAAGGTCGGCGGCCGGTAGACGGCCGCGTGCAGCTCGGCGCCGTCCGCCGTTCGGAACTGGTGCAGCTCTGGCGCCATCAGATCGAGGTCGACCGGGGTCGATGCATGGATGACGTGTCGCGGCGTCCCGTTCATGGTCCGGACGGTGATGCTCGGCGGATGCTCCCGGCTGTCCCAGACGTCGACGAAGCTGGAGAAGTCTGGTGCGATCTCGACGGAGTGCATCCCCGGCTCGGTGGTCATGCGTTCGGGCTCCCCGCCGTCCAACGACACGCGGAAGAGCTGGCGCTCGACCGGGCTTGTCTGCCAGCCGACGAAATACAGCTGGCGTCCTTTCTGATCCAGCGCCACCGTCGCCTCGGCCGGCCAGTCGCCTCGGGTGAGCTGCCGGATCAGTCGCCCATCGGGCGCGTAGAGATAGAGGTGCCGAAAGCCGCTCCGCTCGGACGACCAGGTAAATTCACCGGTCGACTCCAACACCCGCAAGTCGCTGTGAAGGTTGACCCAGGGCTCGGCTTTATCGACGATGATCCCCCGGCCGGCCCCGGTGCCGACGTCGTAGGCGAGAACCTCGAGCTGGCGCCAATCGCGCGATAGCCACTGCACCAACAGGCGACCATCCGGATGCCAGTCGACTCGGGCGATGTAGCCCTCCTCGATTCCAAGGTCCATGAAGGTCGTCACTCCGGAATCCAGCGAGACGACGGCCAGCTGGACGCGGGCGTTCGCCGCCCCGGCGAAGGGATAGCGATGCTCCTCGATCTCCAGCGTGGCCTTGGCCTGGTGCACGATCGGAAACACCGGAATGTTCGACTCGTCGACCTGCGCGAAGGCGACCAGGTTACCGCCGGGCGATGGCCAGTACCCGGTCAATCGGTGGAGTTCTTCTTGGGCGACGAACTCGGCGAGGCCATTCGTCATGCCGGCCGGGTGCGACGTCAGCCGCCGCTCGCCGGCGGCATCGATCGTCCAGACGTCGGCGTCGCGAACAAAGAAGGTGCGCCGGCCGTCGGCCGTGATCTTGGGATCGATCACGCCCCCACCAGCAAGCCGGGTGACGGATCCATTGGCCCACCGGTGGAGCTCGCCGCGCAGCGGCAACAACATGACGTTGGCCTTCTCAGCCCAGATGTAATCGGTGATCCCGGTCTCCCGCAGGCGCAGCCGCTCGCGGCGAAGCACCTCCTGCCGCGAGATGTTCTCCTCGGTGACCGCCTCACCCGGCGGCGCCAGCCATTGCTGCTTCCGGCCGCTGGCGAGATCGAGGCTCCAGAGGTCGCGGACCAGGTCACCACGCTCGCTGAACAAATAGGTGACGAACTTCGCATCCGGCGAGTAATGGATCCGGCCAGGGATTGCCATGCCTGGACGCGGATAGCGCGCGACCAGCTCGGGGGTGAGCCGACTACGTTCGGCGGTTTTCATCGCTCACCCGTGAGCTTAAAAGTTTTAGCGGACGCCGCCCACGGAATTGAGCCCGATGACGCCGGCGATGATGCAGAGCAGCGAAAGAATCTTGACCAAGGTGAGCGGCTCCTTGAATAGTATGAGTCCGATCGCGGCGATCATGGCGGTCCCCAGTCCCGACCAGACGGCATAGGCGACGCTCACGTCGATCCGTTTCAGCGCCAGCGTCAGCGCGACGAGGCTCAATCCATAGAAGACGAACACGAGGATCGAGGGGACGAGTTTGCTGAACCCCTCGGAGAGCTTCATGCTGGTCGTTCCAACCACTTCGGTGACAATCGCCGCCATCAAGTAGAGCCAGGCCATATGTGCACCTCCTGCGGAGTTCGGGGGTCCGCCCGGTAGGGTACCTAGTTTTTGCTGGAGGCGGCCCAGAGGTTGATGCCGCTGTCGGTGGCGTAGCGGTCGATTTCCTTCAGCTCGTCCGCGGAGAACGGCAGCTTATCGAGCGCGCCAACATTCTGCTCCAGCTGGGCGACGCTGCTCGCCCCCACCAGTGTGGACGTGACCCGCGGGTCGCGCAGGGTCCACGCCAGCGCCATTTGCGCCAGCGTCTGTCCGCGGCCTTGCGCGATCTCGTTCAGCGCGCGCACCCTGGCGAGCGTCTCGCTGGTCAGCATCTCGCGCGAGAACGACCCCGGTTGGCTGGCCCGCGATCCGGGTGGAATCCCGTTGAGGTAGCGGTCGGTCAGCAGGCCCTGCGCCAACGGGGAGAACACGATCGACCCGATCCCCTCTTGCCCGAGGACCTCGAGGAGATCCGGCTCGATCCATCGATTGAGCATCGAGTACGAGGGTTGATGGATGAGCAGGGGCGTTCCCATTCGTCGCAGGATCGCCGCCGCCTCCTTCGTCCGCCGCGCGGAGTAGGAGGAGATGCCCGCGTAGAGCGCTTTGCCCTGGCGCACCGCCGTGTCGAGCGCGCCCATCGTCTCTTCCAGCGGGGTCTCCGGGTCGAACCGATGCGAATAGAAGATGTCGACGTACTCGAGCCCCATCCGGCGGAGACTCTGATCGAGACTCGCTAACAGGTATTTGCGGGATCCCCAGATGCCGTAGGGTCCCGGCCACATGTCGTATCCGGCCTTGGTCGAGATGACGAGCTGGTCGCGGCGCCCGTCGAGATCGGTCTGCAGGATGCGGCCGAAGTTTTCTTCGGCGGAGCCATACGGCGGGCCATAGTTATTCGCCAGGTCGAAGTGCGTGATGCCGAGGTCGAAGGCGCGGCGGATGATCGCCCGCTGCGTCTCGAGCGGCCGGTCACCGCCAAAGTTCTGCCAGAGGCCGAGTGACATGGCGGGCAACATCAACCCGCTGCGACCGGTCCGCCGGTACGGCATCCGGGCGTAGCGCTGACCGTCCTGCATCATGTCCATCTCCGCCTATCCCCCTGTTCCGTGGAATGAGGTAGCGCCCGTCATCAGGGCGACCGCTTCGGTCATGGTATGTGACTTGGGGGTGATGGTCGCGACTCGCCGCCCCAGGCGCATCACGTGCAGCCGGTCGGCGATCTCGAACACTTGCGGCATGTTGTGGCTGATCAGGACCACCGGCGTTCCGCGGGCGCGAACCTCGCGGATCAGGTCAAGCACCATGCCTGATTCCCGGACGCCGAGCGCGGCGGTCGGTTCGTCCATGATCACCACCCGGCTCGCGAACGCCGCGGCCCGGGCGACTGCAACGCCCTGGCGCTGGCCGCCGGAAAGCGTCTCGACCGGCTGCTTCATCGACCGCACATTGATCTTGAGATCGGCGATATGCGCCCGCGCCTCGCTCAGCATCCTCGGCCGGTCCGCTACGCGCAGCACCAAGCCGACGAGGCCGGGCCGCCGTAGCTCGCGCCCGAGAAAGAGGTTCTCGGCGATGTCCAGCGCGGGAGCCAGGGCCAGGTCCTGGTAGACGGTCTCGATCCCGCCGCGCCGAGCCTCGAGCGGGTTGCGAAAATGAACGACCGTCCCGTTGAGAAGGATCTCGCCTCGGTCCGGCACGATCGCGCCCGACAGCGCCTTGATCAGCGTTGACTTTCCCGCCCCGTTATCCCCGATCAGTGCCAGGATCTCCCCCGGGTATAGATCGAAATCCGCGCCGTCGAGGGCGGTGACCACACCATAGCGCTTGACCAGCCCGCGCGCCTCTAGCACCGGGGTCCGGGCAGCGGCCGGTTGGGCCGCGCTCATCCCCGCGTCCGCCGTGACAGCTGATCAACCGCAACGGCCAGGATGACCAACACCCCGGTGATCAGGAACTGATAGATCGCGGCCACGCCCAGGAGGGTCAGCCCGTTCCGGAAGATGCCGACGATCAGCGTGCCGACCAGGGTGCCCAGGACGCTACCGCGGCCACCGAAGAGGCTGGTCCCGCCGACCACGACGGCGGTAATGCTGTCCAGATTGGCCGACTGCCCTGCCTGGGGATCGCCGACACCGGTCCGGCCCACCAGCACAAGGGCGGCGATGCCGTCGAGCAGCCCGGCGATAGCGTACACGCTGAGCAGGACGCGACGCGTTCGAACGCCGGCCAAGCGAGCCGCATCGGGATTGTTCCCGGTGGCGTAGACGTGCCGCCCGCCGATGGTCCTGGTCAGCACGAACCACGTCACCACGGTCAGCGCCACGGCCAGCACCGCGCCGTAGGTGATGGTCGTCCCGGCGAACCGGAAGGTGTCGCCAAAGAAGACGAGCGGGTCCGGCAGATTGGCGATCGTCTCTTCGTTCGACGTGATGTGCGTCAAGGCAAAGGCGATGTTCAGGGTGCCGAGGGTGACGATGAATGGCGGCAGCCGCACCGCCGTGACCAGGACGCCGTTCAGCACGCCGAAGGCCAGGCAGGCGCCGATTCCGAGGGCGATAGCGAGGAACGGATTGAGGTGATAAGTCACGGCCAGCCGGGTCATCACGATCGTGCCGTACGCCATGACGGCGCCGACGGACAGGTCGATGCCCGCCGTGAGGATGATCAGGGTCTGGCCGATCGCCAGGATCCCCACCACCGCCACCTGCTGCGTGATGAGGGACCAGTTTTCGGTCGTGAGGAAGCGGTCGGTCCGGATGGTGAAGAAGAGCGACGCCAGAAGAAGCGCAACCAGCGGACCGAGGGCGGAGATGACCCGGGCGCGCGCCACCGCGGCCCCGGGATCACGGCCGAGGCCGGTCTGCCGGAGCCGGGCTAACAACAGGGCCGGCCCGCTCTTACGGAGCGAGCCGGCCGGTTCGTTCGACGTCGATTAGCCCCAGCAGTTGTCGAGGCCGAAGGTCGTGTCCTTGGAGTCGACGCCGCTAACGGGCTTGTCGCTGATGAGCGTGACGCCGGTGTCGGTGTAGCCGGATACACGCTTGCCATTCTTGGCGAAGTCGACGCCAGCGTCAACGCCGAGGCTGGCCATCTTGAGCGGGTACTGCTGCGAGGTGGCCGCGATCCGGCCGTCCTTGACCCCGCCAACGCCCGTACAGCCGCCGTCGACCGAGACGATCAACACGCCATTTTGCTTGCCTCGATTCTTTAGCGCCGTGTAGACACCGAATGCCGACGGCTCATTGATGGTGTAGACCACGTTGATGCCCGAATCCTTGGTCAGGCAGTTCTCCATCGCGGTCTGGCTGTCGGGCTGGTTCCCACCGCCGTTGGCGACGCAGACGATCTGCGGGTCGCCGTCCTGGATGCCGTAGCCGGCGAGGAAGCCATTGTGGCGCAGCTTGCCGACCGTGCTGCCCGGCGCTTCGTCGAACATCGCGATCTTGATCCCTGTCTTGCCCGCCTCAGCAGCCTTCGCGTACTGGCCGATCAACTTGCCGGCCACCATGTTGTCCGTGGCGAAGAGCGCGTCGGCGGCGTCAACCGGATCGGTTGGGCTATCGAGCGCGATCACCAGGACACCCTGCGAGCGTGCCTTTCGGACCGCGGCCGTGACACCCGCCGAGTCCGGGGTGATCAGGATCGCTTTGGCGCCGGCACTGACCATGTTCTCCATCGCGGTCACCTCACCGGCGGCATCCGCGGTGTCCTTCCCGGCGCCGGTCATCAGGACAGCGCCCTTGGCGGCCGCCTCACGCTCTGCCCCCTGGCGCATCTTCACGAAAAACGGATTCGCGTCGGTCTTCGTGACGAGCCCAACGATCACCGGCTTCGGCGACGCTGCCGCCTGGTTTGATGTGGTCTCGCCGCATCCTGCCGCGACCAGCGCGGTCACGATACCGACCGACAGCACCGACGCCCGTCTAAGGGTCCCCATCCTTACTACCTCCCTCTGCTTTTGCCCGGTTTCCCCCATCCGGGATGACAACGTTGTCAAACTAGCATATCCTTTGGGGAAGCGCAAGGTGAATTCGCCGGCGCGTCGCATCAAATTGAGGAGGGACCAGAGGACTAACGTTGACAACGTCGCCTAGCGCCCGCCGAACTCGCCCGCGCGCCACCATGCGTGAGGTCGCCGCGCTGGCCCGGGTGAGCCTCAAGACCGTCTCCCGTGTGATCAACGCCGAACCGGGTGTGTCCGCCGAACTGGCCACTCGGGTGGGTGCGGCGATCGAGCGACTCGATTACCGCCACAACCTGTGGGCCAGCAGCCTGCGCCGGGTCGACGGCAAGAGCGCCACCATCGGCGTGATCCTCGAGGACATCGCCAACCCCTTCTCCTCGACGCTGCACCGAGCCATCGAGAACGTGGCGGTGAAACGCGGCGTGCTGGTGCTCGCCGGGAGTCTCGAGGAGGACGAGGCCCGCGAACGCGCGCTGGTCTCGGCGTTCGCCTCCCGCCGGGTGGACGGGCTCGTCATCATGCCGGCCAGTCACGACCACAGTTACCTCCTGAACGAGCGCAAGGCGGGGACGCCGTTCGTGTTCGTCGACCGACCGCCCGCCTTCCTCGACGCGGACACGGTGCTCGCCGACAATGTCGGCGGCGCCCGCCACGGCATCCAGCATCTTCACGCCCAGGGGCACCGGCGGATCGCCTACTTGGGCGACCTGCAGAGCATCATGACGGCGACGCTCCGGTATCAGGGTTACCGGGAGGAGCTGACCGCCCAGGGTGTCACGATCGATCCGCGGCTGATCCGGCTCGATCTCCGTGGCATCGAAGCCGCTGAGGCCGTCACAACAGCTCTCATGAGCGGGGAGGCCGCGCCGACGGCGATCTTCGCCGCCCAGAACCTGCTCACGATCGGCGCCTACCGCGCGCTACGGCGGCTGGGGCAGCAGCACCGCGTGGCGCTCGTCGGCTTCGACGACATCCTGCTCGCCGACCTCCTCGACCCCGGGATCACGGTCATCGCCCAGGACCCGGCGGCGATGGGAACGAGGGCGGCCGAGCTGCTCTTCCGCCGGCTCGACGGCGACCGGTCGCCAACCGTGCATCTTGTCATCCCCACCCGTCTGATCGAGCGAGGCTCGGGCGAGATCAGGCCGTGATCGTCGTCTGCGGTGAAGCCCTGATCGACCGGATTCCTCTCCCTCCCCCCTTGCGGGGGAGGGTCGGGGTGGGGGGTGGTGATTCTCCCGGCGGCGGGCCCTTCACCACCGCCAGAGCGCTGGCTCGGCTGGGGATCCCAACCCAATTCCTTGGGCGCCTGTCCACCGATGCATTCGGCGAGCAGCTCCGGGAGCTGCTGGCGACTGACGGCGTCGACCTCTCCCTCACCAGCTTCGGTCCTGAGCCCACCACGCTCGCCATCGCCGCCGTCGACCGCGATGGCCACGCCGCCTACCGCTTCGTGACCGACGGGACCTCCGCCCCGAACCTGACCGCCGACATGCTTCCCGCCTCGTTGGACCCGGTGGTCACCGCACTCCACGTGGGTACCCTCGGCCTCCTCCTCGAACCCATCGCGACCACGACCGCCGCGCTCGTCGACCGCGAACACCACCGACGCCTGGTGATGGTCGACCCCAATATCCGACCAATGGCTCTGTCCCTCGAACCCCCCAGATATCGAGCACGGTTGGATCAGGTCATCGCCCAGAGCACGATCGTCAAGGCCAGCGATGCCGACGTCGACTGGCTGTTTCCTGGCTTCGACCGGCTGGCGGCCGCGCGCGCCTTGCTGGCTCGCGGGCCCCGCCTGGTGGTCGTGACCCTCGGTGCGGAGGGGGCCTTTGGGGTGACCACGAACACCGAGGTCCGGGTTCCGGCCCCGGTCGTCGAGGTCGTCGACACCATCGGAGCCGGCGACGCGTTCGGCGCGGCGCTCATGGCATGGCTGCACGACCACGACCGGCTGAGCCGGGACCTGCGACTCGAGCGTGACGAGCTCCGCGCCGCCCTCGAGTTCGCCTGCCTCGTCGCCTCCATCACCTGCACCCGGGCCGGTGCCGACCCACCGCGCCGCGCGGAGCTCGTCGGATTCTTCCCTCCCCCTCTGGGGGAGGGTCAGGGTGGGGGTTCTGCCCCGTAAGCTCAGAGCGTGTCGTTGCGGATCGCCGGAGCGGTCGCCGCGATCGTGATCCTGTCGTCGTGTGCCTCCCCGACGTCGTCCCCAGCGGCTTCGGTCAGCAGCAGCGCGTCGAGTTCCCCTCAGCCCTCGCCGACGCTGACGACCTATACGGCGGCCGACTTCGCGACGGCCCTCGCGTGGGCGCCGGATAAACGGCTCTTCTACGCCGAGCGCTCAGGGACGATTCGGACGTTCGACGGCACGAACCGGCGTGTCTTCGCCACGGTGGCCACGTCAACCGACGGCGAGCGAGGGCTTCTGGGCCTCGCCCTGAGCCCGACGTTTTCCAGGGACCACTTCGTCTACGCCTTCTACAGCCGTGCGGACAACACCACTCGGCAGCGCGTCGTGCGCTGGCTGGACCAGGGCGGGACGGGCACCAGCCTGACCACCATCATCGACAACCTCCCGGCCGGCGGGGACTGCTGCCATAAGGGTGGGCGGCTCGCCTTCGGGCCTGACCGCAAGCTCTACGTCACCCTCGGCGAGAATCACGTCGCTTCGGCCGCCCAGAATGCCTCGGACCTGCGCGGCAAAATCCTCCGCTACAACGCCGACGGCACAGTCCCGAGCGACAATCCGTTCGGATCTACCAACCCGGTTTGGGCGATCGGCCTGCGCAATCCCTTCGGCCTCGCCTTTTCGCCTGACGGCAAGCTGCTGGTCACTGATAATGGCCCGTCAGGCGACGCCGGAACGCCCGGCAGCGGCTGGGACGAGGTCGACCTGGTGGTCCGGGGCGGGAATTACCAATGGCCGACCTGTTTCGGTGATGGCCGGCATCTGCAGGGCCTGAGCTGCGCCGGCACGCCACCGACCTGGCAGAGCGGGTCCACAACCATCGTGCCCACCGGTGCCACCTTCATCAGCCAGCAGGGACCGACCGGGTACCAGGGTGACTTTGCGTTTTGCAGCTACGCCGAGAACCAGCTCAAGGTGATGTCCGCGGACGGCACACGAGTGCTCTTCAACGGGCCGCGCTGCCAGCTGGACGTGAAGGAGGGCCCGGACCATGCCCTCTATCTCTCTGAGACCTCAGCGATTTATCGCTTCGGCCCCCCGTAACACGGGCCGGTCCGTCAGTCGGGCATACCAGCCGACAAGATAGGCGCCCACAAAACTTGCGTAGGGCAGCGTGAGCAGCACACCGATCCCGACGCCGGCAATACCAATCAGGCCGATCGTCGTCAGGACGATGACCAGCACGCCGACCACGATGCTCAGCCCGAGGTTGACCCGCAATCGGCGAATGACGGCCGTCACGTTGAGCGCGCTCAAAAATCCGCGATCGATGTACTGGATGATGATGGCGGGCTCCAGGATCAGGACCAGAAGGCTCCACACGCTGCCGATCGCTGCGACGACGCCGGCGAGCCGGGTAACAGCGGCTGGGAGGGCGGG
>DATBYO010000100.1:0-24041 GCA_036513655.1 Candidatus Dormiibacterota bacterium
GCCGACCGCCAGGAAACGGCGCTCGCCAGCGGGTCGGCCGAGATCTTCCTCGAGGAGGGCGCGAACGTCGGGTATGTCGCGCTGCAGCACTGGAGCATCAAGACCTGGCAGTTCGCCAACCAACGCTTCCAGCTCGGCCGCGATTCCCATTTGAACGTTGTGGACGTCGCGCTCGGCGGTCAGCTGGCGCGGCTTCGGGTCGAGGCGATTCTTGAAGGGCCGGGCTCGAGCGCCGATCTGAGGGGCCTGTTTTTTGGCACCGGCGACCAGGCCTTTGACTTTCGGACGCTGCAGGATCACGTCGGCCCGCATACCACCTCGGACCTGCTGTTCAAGGGGGCGCTACGCGATCGAGCGAAGAGCGTCTACGTCGGGGTGGTTCGCGTCGAGCCGGAAGCTCGGGGCAGCTCGTCGAACCAGGCCAATCGCAACCTGCTGCTCTCGGAGAAGGCGAAGGCAACCTCGGAACCGATCCTCGAGATTTTGAACAACGACATCGTTCGCTGCAGCCATGGCGCGACCGTCGGTCCGGTGGACCCGGAACACCTCTTCTACCTGGAGAGTCGGGGAATCCCCCATCCGGTCGCCGAGCGGATGCTGGTCCAGGGATTCCTCGGGGAGGTGCTGGACCGCATTCCAGTGCGCCAGGTGCGCGACGCGGTGGAGCAGGAACTGGCCGCCCGCATTGAGTAGCGTGACCAAGCAACGTGTGGCGCAGACGGCCGAATTGCCCAAGGAATCGATGATGCGGGTGGAGGTTGATGGCGAGCCGATCTGCCTGATCCACGCTGAAGACGACGGCTTTTATGCGATCGGCGACACGTGTACCCACGAGGAGTACTCGCTCTGCGAGGGGGATCTCTGGGACATGTCGGTCGAATGCCCGAGGCATGGCTCGCGCTTCGACGTCCGGACCGGCCAGGTCACCGGCCTGCCGGCGGTCATCCCGGCCAAAACCTATCCGGTAACGATCCAGAACGGGGAGATCTACGTCGAGGTGCCGGACTAAGATCTATCCAGATATGGCTGACACCATGGAAACGACTCAAGCGCCGGCGTCGGGCGATCTGCGCCAGCAGATCGACGCCCAACTCGCCAGCTGCAAGGACCCGGAGATCGGGCTCGACATCATGTCGTTGGGGCTCGTCTACGAAGTCGGCATCGACCAGGGCAATGTCCTGATCAAGATGACGCTAACCGCGATCGGCTGCCCGTGGGCCCAGGACCTCTTCGACGAGGTCAAGACCAAGGTCGAAGAAGTCCCGGGTGTCAACTCCTGTACGGTCGAACTCGTCTACTCACCGCCCTGGAGCGCGGACATGATGAGTGACGACGCGAAGATGGAGCTCGGCTTCCTCTAACTCAGAAGAGGAAGGACGCGGTAAAGAAGGCGAGGCCGGCGCCGAGCAGACCGACTGGAGACTTGAATCCGGTGCGGCTTCCGAGGGCCTCCAGGATGAAACAGATCAGGGCGATGATCAACAGGATCTTCGATAGTGACATTAATTACCTCCGGGCAAAATTTGGCGACATCGTACCCCGAATGTGGGTGGCACAGGGAAGTTCGCGGAGAGTCACGTAGTCGAGCGATAGCCGTGGCAGCGGTGCCATCGGCCTGTTACCACCGCGCAGTCTCGTTCGTAAGGGTCGCTACGTAGCATTCGGCTCGGCCCACGTATTCGAACGAACTGGGGGTGGAGAACCGCTTGTCGCTGCTCGAACGTATTCAAAAATCCCAGGGCGACCCCGGGCCCACACCCCCTCGAGCGCCTGCAAACGCGGCCCAACCGCCAGCCGCGTCCCCAGCGCCTCCCCAGAGCCGACCCGTACCACCTCCCCAGAGCCGACCCGTACCGCCTCCTGCCCGGCCAGCCCCCACCGGGCCTGCCTCCCGACCGGCTCCTTCTGTGCAGCGGCCACAGCCCGCACCGGCACCGCGCCCGGCCCCAGCGCCGGCGCCGCGCCCGGTCGCGGCCCCGACCCCGGCTCCCGCTCCTGCCCCGACGCTCGCCGAACGGGTCGCCGCCAAGCCTGCGCCAGCCCCGATGGAAGCGGCGCTCATGCCGGCCAACGCCAACCTCGCCGACCTCCCCGAAGCCGAGCGGCTGCACCGGATCAAGGCCGCCGTTCACGACCGGATCATCGGTGAGCTGGGCGAGCGTGCGAACGAGCTCGACAAAGAGGCGATCAGCCAGCGGGCCACCGAGGTCCTCGACGCCTACCTGAGCGCCCGCCGGGTCACGCTGACGACGCAGACTCGGGCCCAGCTGCTGGCCGCGCTGCTGGCCGACATCCTGGGCTTTGGCCCCCTCGACCTGCTGCTCGCCGACGAAACGATCTCCGACATCATGGTCAACGGCCCCAACAAGGTCTACATCGAGCGCGCCAACAAGATGCAGCGGGCGGCGATCAAGTTCGACAGCGATGCCCACCTGATGCAGATCATCCAGCGCATCGTCACCGGCGTTGGACGCCGAGTCGACGAAAGCTCGCCGATGGTGGACGCCCGGCTTCCCGACGGTTCCCGCGTCAACGTGATCATCGCACCGCTGGCCGTCAAGGGCGCCTCGGTGACCATTCGCAAGATGCGCCGGGACCCACTCCAGATCGGCGACTTGATCAAGAACAACACCCTGACGGAGGAGATGGCCGCGTTCCTCAAGGCCTGCGTCAACGCGCGGATGAACATCATCGTCGCTGGCGGTGGTTCCTCGGGAAAGACGACCACCCTCAACGTGCTCTCGAGCTTCATCCCCAGCGACGAACGCATCATCACCGTCGAAGACGCCGCCGAGTTACAGCTGCGCCAGGTTCACGTCATCAACCTCGAGTCCCGGCCGACCAACGTGGAAGGCAAAGGTGGGGTCAGCATTCGTGACCTCGTCATCAACACCCTCCGAATGCGGCCCGACCGGATCGTCGTCGGTGAGGTCCGAAGCGGGGAGGCGCTGGACATGCTCCAGGCCATGAACACAGGTCATGATGGATCGCTGACCACGGTCCACTCGAACACACCCCGAGACACCATCTCCCGACTCGAGACGCTGGTACTGATGGCCGGCATGGAACTCCCATCCCGCGCCATCCGGGAGCAGATCGCTTCGGCGATCAACATCATCATCCAGCAGAACCGCCTGCGCGACGGCACCCGCAAGATCACCTATATCTCTGAGGTGACGGGGATCGAGGGAGACCAGATCTCTCTCCAGGACATCTTCGTCTACAAACAAACGGGCTACGAGAACGGCAAGGTTACCGGGATGCTCACCGCCACGGGGGCGGTGCCGCGGATGATGGAGACGCTGGAGTCGACCGGCAACGCGGTTCCCCTCAGCTACTTCGACCCGCACCCGGACAGCGGCTTCATTAGGCCGAAACGGCTGCACGTCGTCCCGAACGCCGCCTAGATCGAGTCAGGGCGGTCGAGAGCAACACCCGCGGCAGCTTCGACTCGGTCGAACAAGTCGGGCGGCAGCCTATTGATCCAGACTCCCGCAAGCGCCTCTTTGAATCTGATGTGGATAGCGGCGGCTGCTTCGATCCGATCGATGAACTCGGCCGCATTGAACATGATGAAGTCTTCGAGTGGACCGGCGGCAACGTACCCGAGAGTCTCGTCATCTGGTGCTCGCTCAATGAGGTCGAGGATCATCGTCCAGGCCGCTTCCGAATCTGCTCTAACGAGCTGCTCAACGAGAAGCCAGGCCCAGAAACCAAATGGATCGGTCCTGCCGCGGAGGTATGTCCGACCGACGTAGTCTCGACCGAGAAGGTTGATCAGATTCTCATCCTTATTGCCCGGGAAGCCATCAATCAGCGCCGAGGCCATCCTCGTGTTGGATTTGGCGAGCATCACCGCCTCACCAAAGAGCGCGTCGTCTCCGCACTCGAGCGTCATTCGTAGCGGTGCAAACGAAAGCTTCCATACGTAGTCCTCGTCCGGCGCCTCCACGATCAGCCGCTGCAAAATACGCCACCAAGCCTCTGGATTGGCACAGACGCGTTCGCGGAGCGCCTTCTGCGTCTCGTCAGTGAGGGGATAGTGCATGCCACTAGCCCACTCCTCGCATTCGGCCCTGATCACGTCTTCCTCGGCCGTCGTCATACCGGTTTCATCTTCAAATTTCGGCTCAAGCTTTCGCCCGCTATATTCAACTTGTGCCCGCCAAGGAGGCGACACCGTTCTCGCTGGAGCTCGACCGGCGGGTCGACGAGGGCGCGCTTGGAACGCTCTACGAGAAGCTCCCCGATAACCAGGTCCGCTGCTACGCCTGTGCGCACCGCTGCCTGATCAAGGAGGGCCTGCGCGGCATCTGCAAGGTCCGCTACAACCGGGGCGGCACGCTGATGGTGCCCCGCGGATACGTCGGCGCCCTCCAGTGCGACCCAATCGAGAAGAAGCCCTTCTTGCACGCCTTCCCCGGGACGGATGCCCTGACCTTCGGCATGCTCGGTTGTGACCTGCACTGCAGCTATTGCCAGAACTGGGTGACCTCGCAGGCGCTACGCGATCCCGGAGCGCTCGCCGATCCGATGGATGTCACCCCGCGGCAGCTGGTCGACATCGCCAGGCGCGATGGGGCGAGCGTCGTGGCGACCTCCTACAACGAACCCCTGATCACCTCGGAATGGGCGGTCGAGGTCTTCAAGGAGGCGCGGCCGCGCGGCTTTACCACTGCCTACATCTCCAATGGCAACGCCACCACGGAGGTGCTCGAGTACATCCGCCCGTGGACCGACCTCTACAAGGTCGACCTCAAGTCCTTCCGCGACAAGAACTACCGGTCGCTCGGCGGCAAGCTGGAGAACATCGTCAACGGCATCCAGATGGTGCACGCGATGGGCTTCTGGCTGGAGATCGTGACGCTGATCATCCCCGGCTTCAACGATAGCGACGAGGAGCTGGGCGATATCGCCCGGTTCCTGAGCGGCCTGTCGCCCAGCATTCCCTGGCATGTGACCGCCTTCCACAAGGATTACAAGATGCAGGATCCCGACAACACCACGCCCGACACCCTGCTTCGGGCTGCCCGGATTGGGGAGGCCGCCGGCCTCCAGTTCATCTACGCCGGCAACCTCCCCGGCCGGGTGGGCCGGTACGAAGACACCCGCTGTCCCAAGTGCCAGACCACCCTGATCCGGCGAACCGGCTACCGGATCCTGGACGATCGGCTCACCGGCCGCGGAAGCTGTTTCAAGTGCGGCCAACCGATCCCGGGGGTCTGGCGCGCGACAGCCACATCCTAGTTTCGGGCGCTGCACTAGAATCAACGCTGGTCGTGCCAACTGAACTCAGCCGCCAGGAATTTTCCTGGGTCCTCGGCGGCCCCCAGGGTGGAGGCATCAATGCCTCAGCCGAGATCTACGCCAAGGCCCTGAGCCACGGCGGTCTCCACGTCTTCGCCAACATCGAGTTCCACTCCAACATCATGGGCAAGCACAGCTACTACCGGGTCACGGCGGCGCCGGTGCCGGTCCATTCCCACGTCGACGACATCCACATGCTGGTGGCGCTGGACCAGGAGTCGCTGTTCGGCGACGCCCCCGAGCGCAAGCACTATCCCAGCCACACGGGTCATGTCCACCAGGTGGCGCGCGGTGGCGGCGTCATCTACGACGCCGACCTCAAAATCGACCCGGGCCAATTCGGCCGGGACGACATCAACCTTTATCCGATCCCCTTTTTCGAGGTCCTGGAAGAGGCTCTCAAGGAGGTCGGAAAGGGCGGTCAGTCGCGCAAGTACATCGTCATGCGCAATACCGTGGCCCTGGGCGCGTCGATCGGCATCTCCGGTTACGACGAGGAGTTGCTTTTCGAGGCGATCCGCAACGAGTTCAAGGGGCGAAAGGCCGAAGCCGCCGAGATGAACGTGGCGGCGGTCCGCGCCGCGGCCGCCTACGCGCGCAGCCATTTCACCACTCTCCCGGAGCGCCGGCTGCTCCCGGTCCCTGAGGCCAAACGCAAAGCCCGGATGCTGATCAAGGGATTCCAGGCGGTCGGCATCGCCAAGCTGAAGGCGGGCCTCGGCATGCAGACCTACTACCCGATCAGCCCCGCGACCGACGAGAGCGTCTACCTGGAGCAGAAGGGCCCGCAGTATCAGTGCACCGTCGTCCAGTGCGAGGACGAGATCTCGAGCATCAACATGGCGATCGGTGCGGCGCACATGGGCGTACGCGCGGCGACATCGACGGCGGGTCCGGGCTTTGCGTTGATGTCAGAGGGGTTCGGCTTCGCCGCCATCACGGAGGCGCCGGGACCGGTCGTCTTCCTCTGGCAGCGTGGCGGGCCGAGCACGGGTCTCCCGACCCGCACCGAGCAGGCGGATCTGCAATTCGCGCTGCATCCCGCGCACGGTGACTTCCCGCACATCGTGGTGGCGCCGGGTGACATCGACGAAGCCTTCACCGATAGTTTCGAGAGCTTCAACTGGGCGGATCGCTACCAGATGCCGGTCATCGTGCTGCTCGAGAAGTTTCTGGCCTCATCGATGTTCACCAACGATGGCATCGACATGAGCAAGCTCAAGATCGACCGCGGACTGATCCATCAACCGGCCGACGCTGACGGTGACGGCTACCGCCGCCACGCCATCACCGCCGACGGCATCAGTCCCCGGACCCTGCCCGGGATGCCGGGCGGGATCTTCTCGACCACCAGCGACGAACATGACCCCGAGGGTCACATCACCGAAGGCATCGAAAATCGCATCGCGATGATGCGCAAACGGATGGCGAAGCTTCAGACGGCCGCCCGCGAGATTCCGGCGTCGTCCAAGTTCACCTTGCACGGTCCGCGCCAGGCCGACCTAACGCTGGTGGCCTGGGGCGCGACCAAGGGCGCCATCCTCGACGCCATGAGCGAGCTCGAGACCGACGGCCGCTCGGTGAACTTCCTGCAGATTCGCCTGATGCGCCCATTCCCGGCGGATGCCGTGTCCGCGATTCTTCGGAACGCGAGGCTGACGGTTCTGATCGAGAACAACTACTCGGCGCAGCTCGGCGCCGTCATTGCCGAGCAGACGGGCGTCGTCCTCGACCACCACGTGCTGAAGTACGATGGCCGGCCGTTTTCGCGCAATGAGATCGTCGAAGGCGTCCGGTCGGCCCTGTCCGAGCAAAAGAAGGAGGTCATGGTGTCGCATGCCTGAGGCGCCGGCGGCCCCCGCCCCAAAGAAGTTCGCGCTGCAGCAGTACAAGACTGAAGTCCATGTCGACTGGTGTCCGGGCTGCGGCGATTTCGGCATCCTGAGCTCCATCCAGCAGGCCTTGTTCCAACTCCAGATCCCGCCCTACAAGATCGCGATGATCTCGGGCATCGGCTGCTCCGGCAAGACGCCGCACTATATCGACACCTACGGGCTGCATACACTGCACGGACGGGCGCTCCCGGTCGCGACCGGCGCCAAGCTGGCCAACAACCAGCTCACGGTGGTGGCGGTGGGCGGCGATGGGGACGGATACGGGATCGGCGCCGGCTACTTCGTCAACAGCGGCCGCCGGAACGTCGACATGACCTACATCGTCTTCAACAATGGCGTCTACGGTCTCACCAAGGGCCAGGCCTCACCCACGCTGGCGAAAGGGTTGAAGACGAAATCGATGCCGGAAGCATCGATCCAGGAAGGCGTCAACCCGATCGCCCTGGCGCTGGGCGCCGGCTACACCTGGATCGGACGGGGGTACGCGCTCGACGTAAAGAACCTCGTCTCGCTGATGGTCCAGGCGATCAGCCATAAGGGAACCTCGTTCCTGGATGTCTTTCAGACGTGCCCCGTCTACAACGACCTGCGCACCAAGGAGTGGTACGCGGGCGAGGACATCGGTCGGGCCCGCATTCGGCGGCTGGAGGCGGACCCGGGGTGGGATCCAGTCGTGAAAGACCCGACGAGCGTCGACGAGATCGTGGAGAAGAAAACGCGCGCCCTACGCGCCTCGTATGAGACCTCAGACAGCATGGCGGTGGGCGTCTTCTACTCGGTGCAGATGCCAACCTATGACGAGCAGCTGGCCGCCAAGGTCCCTGCTCTCAAAGATCACCCACTGGTAGACCTTCCTCTCTACGACCGCGACGTCGACCCCCTCTTCGCCGAGCTGGCGTAGCGTCTCGGCCGGGCTCCGGTGGACGTGCGCCTGCTCGCCGTCAGCGATGAGGTGGAGCCTCAGCTGCTGGACCAGCGCACGGTGGCGGCCCTGGGTCGGATCGACCTGCTGATCGGTTGCGGCGATCTGCCGGCCGACTATCTCGACGGTCTAGGCACGCTGTACAACGTGCCGCTGCTCTTTGTGCGTGGCAACCACGATCCGCCTGGGCGTCAGGGTGATTACCCGCCGGGCGGCGAGATCGATGGGCGCATCGTGAGGGAAAAGGAGCTGCTGATCGCCGGCCTCGAGGGCTCGATCCGCTACAGCGACGGGGCACATCAGTACGGCGAGCGGCAGATGATGGCCAAGGTGCTGGCCCTGCGTGCCCGGCTTGGCCTGCGGCGCCTGGATATCCTGATCAGCCACGGACCACCAGCCGGTGCGAATGAAGGCACGGATGCGCCGCATCAGGGGCTCAGGGCGGTTCGCCGCGCCGTCGAGTGGATGCGCCCGCGACTCTTTCTGCATGGTCACATCCATCCGTATGGGCGCGACATCACGCGTGAGACCCAGCTGGGTGAGACCCGCGTGATCAACGTTGTCGGTCACCGGCTGATCGAGCTCGGGTCCCGATGAAACAGCTGCGGGCGCGCACCGACTTCGAGACCGCCCGCCTCCAGGCCTTCCTGCGCGACGCGGGCGCCGTCATCCGCGGCGATACCAGGCCCTTGCTCTCCTTCGACGAGGTCCGGCGCGCCGCCCGGCTCGAGGGACAGACCGACCGCGGCCTCAAGGACGTTCCCATTGCCGCAATTCGAGGCTCCGTGGGACGTCCCAACGATTTCGACGCTTCGTTTCTTCCGGTGCGGCCCCAGATGCGAAAGCGCTGGGCGCAACTCGATGCGGCGATGCGGCGGGGCGAGGCGGTGCCGCCGATCGAGGTCTACCACCTCGGAGGCGTCTACTTCGTCAAGGATGGGCACCACCGGGTGTCCGTTGCCCGTCACCTGGGCTGGAAAACGATCCCGGCTCGGGTCATCGAGGTTCGAACCCGGGCCCCACTCACCGGTGAGATGGATGCCGCGGCTCTGCTCCAGGCCCGCGAGTATGTCGACTTCCTCGAGCGCACCCAACTCGATCGGGTGCGTCCGCAGGCCTCGATTGCCGTCAGCCGCCTCGGACGCTACGACCGAATTCTGGAGGACATCCTCGGCCATCGCTACTTCATGGGGCTGCAACAGTACCGCGAGGTCGGCATGGCCGAGGCCAGCGCGAGCTGGTACGACAACGTCTACAAGCCGATCGCTGACCTGATCCGTGAGTACGACATCCTGTCGCACTTCCCCGGGCGAACGGAGGCGGACCTCTACCTGTGGATCACGGCACGATGGCTCGAGCTGAGCCGCGCCCAAAAGCCGGCGGGCCCGGCCGAGGCGATTGCCGACATCCTGTTCGAGAAAGAGGGGGCCGGCGCTCCACCCCCATCACCGCAGCTGCTCGCCGTGCTGCGGCGCTGGCTGGGCCCGCCGCGCCGCGTGATCGACATCCCGGTCCGGCTGATCCGTGCCGCCACCACGCTGAGCGGTGAGCCGAGGCCCCCTCTCGAGCCGGTCTGAGGCTCAGAGCTCGGTCTTTCGCTTCTCCGGGTAGGCGGCGTTGATCTCGGCGCGCACCCGCGCCTTGTCGGCGTCGCTCTTGAAATAGTCGAAGTTCCAGGCGATGAACTTCTTCTGCTCGGGCGGGACCTCATCCTCCGGGTAGATCGCGGCAACCGGGCACGGATCGACGCAGGCGCCGCAATCGATGCACTCGTCGGGATTGATGTAGAGCATGCGGTCTTCCGCGCCGCCGTCGATGATGCAGTCGACCGGGCAGACGTCGACGCAGGATTTGTCCTTGAGGTCAACGCAGGTTTCGGTGATGATGTAAGCCATTTCGTCCGCGAAAATTCACTCTAGCACAGGGTTCCAGTTGGGCCGTCGCCCTGTTAAGGGTGAGCCGCGGCCCGGTTGGAGCTCCGCCACAGGACCGTCACAAATCGGTGAGGCGACACCTTCCTGCGGTGGCAAGAGGAGGGTTGCGGCCAGCGTTACGTCTTCGTGGCCCTCCCCAGACCGGTTTCTCCGCGGCGCGTGTTCCGCCCAGCTCGCCGGGTCTCGTGGGGGACCTGGATCTTCGCGATCCTGGTGCTCGTGCTCGCCGGTGGCGCCGTCGGCGCCTTCCTGGAAGTCGTGCTGCCGCAGCGGGTGGCGGCGCTCGCCCAATCAGAAGGTAGCGAGCTCGCACTCGGACGGAAGGGGGCGACCGACGCGAACGTGGCGGTGATCGCCCTCTGGACCGAAATCGGCGCCAAGGGCGGCATCAGCCTTCCGGATGACCGGCTTGCCGAGGACCTGGCGATCGCGAAGGCCACGGAAAAGTCGGCCGATGACGCGCTCGGCCACGTTCAGAACGCCGAGAGCTACATGACGCAGGCCGACGGTCTGCCCTTCCAGCTGCACTCGCCGTCGTTCATCGCCACCGATCGTCCCACCCTCCAACATCTCGACAAGGCTCTGCAAGCCACCATCAGGCTGACGCACGCCGCCACCCTCCAGCTCACCCTCGCTCAGCACTTGAACCAGGATGCGCAGAAGATCGCCGGCAGCCTCGACCCCAGCCTGAACGCCCGGTCGTGGACCGACGCGGCCCGGACGGCATCGGCGCTGATGACGGACCTCAAGGGGCAGCAGGCTCCAGTCAGTGATCCGGAGGCGCTGGTCGATCCCCTCTGGAGCAAATGGGTCGATTCGATGCTCTCGGTGGTCACCAACGCGCAGCAGCTGAGCCTGGCGTCGGCGGCCAACCAGACCCAAATGGCGCAGCAGGCGAGCCGCAATCTGGCCGCGGCCCGAGCGCAGCAAGTCGCGACCTTCGCCGCCGCCCAGAACGGCTCGGCGGCGTGGCAGACAAAGAGCGTCCAGCCTTTGCTCGACACCGTCGCCAAAGAGACCTCGGCAGCCGGCGGCTAGGCCCGCTGTCGGCCGGTAGTATCGTGGGTGGACACCGGAGCCCAGCGTGAGCAAGGGGACACCATGAGCACACTAGCGAACCGCCCGAACACCGCCCTCCTCGTCGTCGACGTGCAGAACGGCGTCGTCGGCGGGGCTCACGAGCGCGACACGGTCGTCGCGAACGTCGGCAGCCTTATTGAGAAAGCGCGGCGGGAACAGGTCCCCGTTGTCTGGGTCCAGCACTCCGACAAGGGGCTTGCGAGGGGGAGCGACGACTGGCGGATCGTCCCGGAGCTGGCTCCAGCCGACGCCGAGCCGCTGGTCGAGAAGAACTACGGCGACTCCTTCGAGGACACCACCCTCGAGACCGTGCTGTCGGGCCTCGGAGTCGGGCGACTCGTGGTGGTCGGAGCAGAGACCGATGCCTGCATCCGTTCGACGCTTCACGGCGCGTTCGTCAGGGGCTATGACGCGACCCTTGTCGGCGACGCGCACACGACGAGTGACCAGACGGAATGGGGGGCGCCGCCGCCGGACCAGGTCATTGCGCACACGAACCTCTACTGGAAATACCAGAGAGCCCCGGGGCGGACGGCCGGGACGGTCGAGACGAAGGATGTCGACTTCGGCGGAACGTCCTAGCTAGACCCGCGTCACCAGGTCGCGGCTCAGCTCGCTGAGGCGACCGACGCCGAGCAGGCTCATCGACACCTCGATCTCGTCATGCAGCATGGCGAGCATTCGGCGAACGCCATCGGCCCCACCGACCGCGAGCGCCCACAGGTATGGTCGTCCGACCAGCACGCCGGAAGCGCCAAGACAGAGCGCCTTCAAGACATCGGTGCCGCGGCGGACCCCACCATCGAGCAGCACCGGGACGCGGCCGCCGACCGCTTCCACCACCTCTGGCAAGGCGTCAAGGCTGGCGATCGAGTAGTCGAGTTGGCGGCCACCGTGGTTGCTGACGACCAGGCCGCGGGCGCCGAGCTCGACCGCGTGGCGGGCGTCATCGGCGCGCACCACGCCTTTGACGATCACCGGAAGCGAGGTCTTGGCCACCAGCCACTCGAGATCGTTCCAGCTCAGGGACGGATTCGTCTGAGCATTGACATCCTGGGCAAACGGATCCGGACCGTCGGCCCTCTCCGTGCCCGTCCGGCCGCTGAGATTCGCATAGCGAACGCCCTCCGGCAAGCTGAAGGCGTTGCGGATGTCGCGCTCGCGCCGCCCGGCTTTTGGCAGGTCGACCGTCAGCAGGATGGCGGCATAGCCGGCATCGACGGCACGCTCGACAAAACTGGCGCTGACCGCTCGCTCCGGGTGCATGTACAGCTGAAACCAACGGGCGCCGCCGGCGGCCGCGGCGACGTCTTCGATCGAGAGGCTGGATAGCGTACTCAGGCAATAGGCGACCCCGGACTCGGTCGCAGCCCGGTAGGCGGCCGCTTCGCCGTCCGGATGGGCCATCCGCTGGATCGCCGTCGGCGCCAGGTGGACCGGTATCTGAAAGCGCTGGCCGAGGACCTCGCTGCTCAAGTCGGGCCGATCCACCGACCCCAGGATCTTGAAGCGGAAGCGATACCGGGCAAACGCGTCCCGGTTGCCCTTGATCGCGGCCTCGTCCTCGGAACCACCGGCGATGTAGTCGTAGATGCCGCGGGGTAGGAGCGCCCGGGCCGCCGGCTCGAAGTCATCGAGTTTGAGCGGAGCTGCCGAGCGGGTGGACGGGCGCGTTAGCGAATTGGCCATGCCGCCAATTGTGGCGTTTTGAGAGGCAATGTGTAACGCTTACGGGACAACCGAAGCGGGAGGGAAGGGAGGTTTCGTCCGTATGAGCGGAGCCGTTGCATTCCTGGCGTTTCATCAGGTCTACCAGCCCCTCGGGGGCAGCATTCTTGTCTCGGCGATCGTGGCCGGAATTCCTCTTTATGTCTTGTTCGTCATGTTGGCCGTGCTCCGGCTGCCGGCCTGGCTATCGGCGCTGACGGCGATGCTCTCGGCGGCGGTGCTCGCGGCGCTGGTCTGGGGCATGCCGCTGGGGCTCGATGTCTCGGCCACCACCGAAGGCATGGCGAACGGGTTGTGGCCAATCAGCTGGATCGTGCTCAACGCGGTCTTTTTCCACAACCTGACCATCGCCAGTGGTGACTTCGACGTGATCCGCCGTTCGCTGACCCGGCTGACCGGGGATCGGCGGGTGCAGGCGCTGCTGGTGGCGTTCTGTTTCGGCGCGTTGATGGAGGGCATCGCCGGGTTTGGTGCCCCGGTTGCCATCTCCGCGGCGATCCTCGCCAGCCTCGGGTTCGAGCCGATCAGCGCGGCGGTGCTGGCGCTGCTGGCCAACACGGCGCCGGTCGCGTTCGGTTCGATCGGCATCCCCGTCGTCACGCTCGGCCTGCTCACTGCGCCCATCATCGGCCACAGCGCGAACGATCAGACGCAGGTCACCCTGGCCCTCTCCGCCATGGTTGGCCGGCAACTTCCCATCTTCTCGATCATCATCCCCGGCTTTCTTATCGTGGTGCTCGCCGGGTGGAAGCGCATGGTCGAGGTCCTGCCCGCCGTTCTGACGGCGGGCGTCGTCTTCGCGGTCGTCCAGTTCCTGGTCTCGAACTTCATCGGCCCGGAGCTGACCGACGTGCTCGCCGCGCTGGTCTCGATGGCGGCGGTCGCGCTGCTGCTTCGGGTCTGGAAGCCGCGAACCCTCTGGGGCTTTGCCGCCGATCGCGTTACGGCACCCGTGGGCGCCGTCCCGAGGTTTCGAAGCGTCGGCGCCGCTGTCGCCCAGGTCGTCGATCCGCCAGGCCGGGTGGTGCGCGCGTACATGATGTACGTGATCCTCGTGGTGGTCATCCTGATCGGCCAGATGGGCAACCTGCCGTTCTTCTCAGGCAGTCCCGCGGGGAACGTGAAGAACGCGCTGCACACGCCGGCGAACATTACCGCCGACCTCAAGTGCGGCCAGCCCGGCTTCAAGCTCTGTCCCAATCCGTGGATCGGTCCCAATCCGACGGTGGATGCTGGGGCCTTCAAATTCCCGTTCTGGCGGTTCCAGTGGCCCGGCAGCTACAGTGGCACCTCGGCCAAGCCCAAGGCCCTGATCACTCAGGAACCGACGATCGTGCCCGCGTCCACGCCATACCCCATCACGTTCACGTGGGACTTCCTGTCGGCAGCCGGCAGCCTCGTGCTTTTCGCGTCGATCATCGCGTTCATGGTGATGGCGATCCGAGGTGCGCCGCTCCGCCTCTTCTTTACGACCTATGGACGGACGTTGCGTCAGCTCGCCTTGCCGATCATGACTATCGCGTTCATCCTCGGCATCGCCGCCGTGATGAACTTCTCCGGCATGACGTCGACGCTGGCGTTATTGATGGCGAAAACCGGGGCCGTATTCCCCTTCTTCTCCGCGGTCATCGGCGCGCTGGGCGTCTTCTTGACCGGAAGTGACACCGCATCCAACACGCTGTTCGGCCCGATGCAGGCATTCACCGCCAAGCAGATCGTGATTGGTGGGCATCACCTGAATCCCATCCTGACGGCGGGCACCAACTCGTCAGGCGGGGTCATGGGCAAGATGATCAGCCCGCAGAATCTGTCGGTCGGAGCCGCGGGCGTCAATCGCGTGGGTTCCGAAGGCGAGATCTTCCGCCGCACGATCGGATACAGCCTGATCCTCACCGCCGCCGTGGGCGTCGTCGCGATGATCGAGGTCTACCTGATCCCGGGGATCATCCCAACGTTCAATTAGTGGCGGGCCTCCTCAATCACCCTCCCCCTCGTGGGGAGGGTGAGGATAGGGGCTCGGGGTGGGGGGTAGGCTTTAACCCAATGGAGCGCGCAGATCGCGACGGCTTGCTGCTCCGATTACGGGGCGTGGTCGGCGACCGCTACGCATTTGCCGACCCCTATGAAGTGCGGCTCTACCAGTACGATGCCAGCCCGGAGACGGCGCTGCCGGACATCGTCGTCATTCCCGGGACGGCGAAGGAGGTGGCGCAGGTCGTCAAGATTTGCGCCGAGGCGCGCGTGCCAATCACGGCCCGTTCCGCGGCGAGCAGCCTCGCGGGTGGCACCGTTCCGGTGGAGGGAGGCGTCGTCATCACCTTCGCGCGGATGGACAGCATCCTCGAGATCGACATCGATAATTTGCGGGCGGTGGTCCAGCCCGGGGTCGTCAACCTGTCGCTCAGCCAGGCGCTCAAGCCGCACGGCTACTACTACGTCCCGGACCCGTCCAGCCAGGGGGCCTGCACCATCGGCGGAAACGTCGGCACCAACGCCGGTGGTCCGCACACGCTGCTTTATGGCGTGACGGTCAACCACGTCACCGGTCTCGAGATTGCCCTGCCCAGCGGCGAGCTCGTGCAGGTCGGCGGGCGCAACGCGGCTGAGGCCATCGGCTACGACCTGACCGGCCTCCTGGTCGGATCGGAGGGCACACTGGGTGTCGTCACCCGGGTCTGGGTGAAGATCCAACCGCTGCCGCCCGTGCAGAAGACGCTGCTGGCGGTGTATCCCGACGTGGCGACCGCGAGCAACGCGGTATCCGCGATCGTTGGCACCGGCATCCTTCCGGCCGCCATCGAGATGATGGACAAGCTCTCCATCCAGGCGATCGAAGCCGCCTCCCACGCCGGCTATCCGCTGGACGCCGGCGCCGTGCTCCTGCTCGAAGTCGATGGCACGCCCGCGGTCGCCGAGGAGCTCGGCGAGCGGATGGCGAAGGTCTGCCGCGAGAACGGAGCCAGCGAGGTCCGGGTCGCCCGCAACGAGGCGGAGCGCCAGGCGCTCTGGAAGGGCCGGAAGGGGGCGTTCTCGGCGATGGGCCGCCTGTCGTCGGACTTCTACGTGATGGATGGCGTGGTGCCGCGCACGAAGCTCCCCGAGACACTGGCCAAAATCGATGCGATCAGCGCCCGGACCGGGTTCAAGATCTGCAACGTCTTCCACGCCGGCGACGGCAACCTGCACCCGCTCGTGCTCTTCGATGCCTTTGAGCCGGGCCAGTACGAAACCGTCCTCCGCATTGGTGATGAGATCTTGAAGCTATGCGCCGACGCGGGTGGTTCCGTGACCGGGGAACATGGCATCGGTCTGGAGAAGCGGGAGAACATCCGGTACGTCTTCTCCGATGACGACCTGGAAGTCATGGACCGCATCCGTCGGGTGTTCGATCCCCACGGTCTGATGAACCCCGGGAAGGTCTTCCCGGGCAAAGGGCTGAAACCGTCCGCCCTCCGGCTTCCGCCGGGCCACCTGCCTCGCGCCGCGGCGGCGCTGGGCGCGAAGGACGACCTGTGGGTGTAAAAGCGCGAACCGAGGTGCTACCCGGTCAGCAGATCAGCGTCGAGCAGCAGCAGCGCTTGAGCGTCGATGGTCTGCTGCCTTCGAAGATCATGCGACCGGTCGACGCCGAGGACGCGGCCCGCGGACTCCGCGTCTGCGACCTCACGCCGGCCGCGGTCGTGGTCTGGGGCGGCGGCACCCAGATGCGACTGGGGTCCGTGCCGCGGCGCTATGACGTCGCATTCTCGACCGACGCCATGACCCGCTTGCTGGAGTACGAGCCCGCCGACCTCACGTGCCGGGTCGAGGCCGGTATGCCGCTGAAGGACCTCCAGGCCGCCCTGCGGGCGCACGGTCAACGCCTCCCCCTCGACCCTCCCCACCCCGAACGGGCGACCGTCGGCGGAATGCTGGCGGCCAACGCCAACGGCCTCAGCCGCGCCCGCTATGGCACCGTCCGGGACTGGGTGATCGGGATCGCGGTGGCCTACCCCTCCGGCAAGGTTGCACGCGCCGGCGGCAAAGTGGTGAAGAACGTTGCCGGCTACGACCTCATGAAGCTGCACGTGGGCGCGCTTGGCACCCTGGGGGTCCTGGCGGAGGCGAACTTCAAGGTCCAGGCCATTCCCGAAGCGGCGGCGACCGTACTGGGCCACTTCGAAGCACCGATGCCGGCCATCGATGCGGCGATCCGCCTCGCCCACCAGTACCTGGCACCATCCGCGTCGATCGTGCTGAACCGCGACGCCTTGTGGGCATGCGGCATGACGGCAGACTGGCGCTGGACCCTGGCGCTCAAGTTGGAAGGCTATGGCCGCGAAGTCGAAGCCGCGCGCGACCTCGCGATCCGGTTCGTGCGTGAGGCTGGCGGTCGGGTCGAAGGGCAGGACATACCGGCGGCCTTTTGGGATGCCGCCCGCGATTGGTCGGCGCCCGATGGCGACATCGTTCTGCTTCGCGCGATCACGCCCCTGCAGGCCATGCAACCGGTCGTCGATCAACTTCCCGCTGACGCGTCCGTGATCGCCCAGCCGGCGTCCGGCCTGATCGATCTGCGCCTCGCGCCGAGCGCGACCGCAGGCGTCCTCGAGCGGCTACGCGCCGCGGCGGGGGGTGAGGGTCAGGTGGTCGTCCTGGCGGCGCCCCCTTCGGTGAAACCGGCGATCGACGTCTGGGGGCCGCCACCGCCAGGCTTCCCCATCATGCGCGCCCTGAAGCAAGCGCTCGACCCAAATGGCATCCTGAACCCCGGCCGTTTCGTTGGCGGGATCTAGGCCGGCGATGAGACAACCAGCGTCCCTCGACTTCAAGCGTCAGCTCGAACGCGATGGCGTCCCGGCCGCCGTCCCCGGCATCGACATGGACCTGGTCCGCGACTGCATCCACTGCGGACTCTGTCTGCCCAAGTGCCCGACCTTCCGAGCCCTTCACCATGAGGGTGACAGTCCGCGCGGGCGGATGTGGCAGATCAAGGAGGCGACGCTCGGCCTGGTGGCCTTTGACGACCCGCGCTTTCAGGCGCATATCTACCAGTGCTTCAACTGCCGGGCGTGCGAAACCGCCTGCCCCTCGGGCGTGCAGTTCGGCTCGGTGATGGAGATGGCGCGGGCGAAGACGCCACCGCAGAATCGCCGCGATCGAATGGTTCGGGCGGTGCTCTTGAAGGGGCTGCTGCCCCATCCGCTCCGGCTGCGCACCGCCGGCTGGCTCTATCGCGCGACGCGCGCGGTCCGACTGCCCGGACTCCTGCGCCGCAGCGGCGCGTGGAAGGTCCTGCCGCTCGGCAAGTTTGCCGCGTTCCCGCCGGTCGGCGACACGAGCCCGCGCCAGGCCCCGCTGCCGGCGGTGACGCCCGCGCAAGGTACCCGCCGTGCCCGGGTCGGCCTGCTGACGGGTTGCATCCAGGACGAGATGTTTCATGGCACGAACCGGCGGACTGCCCTGGCCCTGTCCGTGAACGGCTGTGATGTCGTTCTGCCGTCGTCGCGCGTGTGCTGCGGCGCCCTTGCCTCCCACGCCGGCGAGGCGAGAACGGCTGAGCGCCTGGCCGCCGCGACGATGGACGCCTTCAGCGGTCGCGGCCTGGATGCGGTCGTGGTCAACGCCGCCGGCTGCGGCTCCAACATGAAGGAATACGAGGTCCAGCTCCGCAACGATGCTCCACGCCGGGAGGCCGGCGCCGCGTTCTCCCGGACCGTCAAGGATGCCTCCGAGTTCCTCATCGACATGGGGCTCCGGCCGCCCACGC
Organism: Candidatus Dormiibacterota bacterium; assembly: GCA_036513655.1. Taxonomy (GTDB): domain Bacteria; phylum Chloroflexota; class Dormibacteria; order CF-121; family CF-121; genus CF-13. Next base: position 18,616 of record DATBYO010000100.1, read on the forward strand.
GCCGCATCCGCCTGCGGGTCGCCTACCAGGACCCCTGTCATCTGGTGCACGGCCAGAAGGTTTACCAGCAGCCGCGTCAGGTCCTCACGATGATTCCCGGCATCGAGCTGGTGGAGATGAAGGAGTCCGACTGGTGTTGCGGCTCGGCGGGTGTCTACAACCTGACCCATCCCGACATCTCCGAGGAGGCGCTCGGATGGAAGGTGCGGCATATCGTCGACTCCGGTGCGCAAGTGATCGCCTCCGCCAATCCGGGCTGCGTCCTTCAGGTTGGAATGGGCCTGCAGCGCGCCGGCCACGACATTCCCGTCGTTCATGTCATGGACCTGCTTGGCTGGGCCTACGGCGACGAGGCGCAGCGCCCGCCGATCGTGCGGCGAGCGATGGCGTGAGCGAACCCGCCTACGCGCAGGCTGGGGCACTCGAAGACCCCTGGCTCGATCAGCTGGCGTCCGGGATCTGGTCCAAGCCGGAGTTCTCGATGGTGCCGATCGACGCCCAGGAGGTGCCGCGCGCGCCGTACGCCGGACCGCGCCTCGATGAACGCGGCCCGCGCGTCGTCTTTTTCGGGATCCCCTCCGACTATGGGACGGCATTCCTGCTCCACCTGATCGAGAAGCGCGTCAACCTGGTGGCGGTGGTGTGCAGCACGCGCTGGCAGCGGACGCATCCCAAGGCTGACCTGATCGCGCGCATCGCGGGTCACCTCGGGCGCCCGGTCGAGGTGACGGCCGATGCCAACGCCGAGCCGTTCGTTCGCTCGCTGAGCGCGTACGACCCCGACATCGTCGTGATGGCCAGCTTCGACCAGATCCTGATGGCGAAAACCCTGGCAGTGCCCACCCGCGGATGGCTCAACGTTCACCCCTCGCTCCTCCCCCGCCATCGTGGCCCGGAGCCCATCTACTGGACGATCGCCAATGGCGATCGGGAGGCGGGCATCACGGTTCATCTGACCGTACCGCGGATCGACGCCGGGCCGATTCTCGCGCAGCGGCGGATCGAGGTCCACGAGGAGGACACGGCCGGCACCCTCAGCAAGCGACTGGTCGCCGAGGGCCTCAATGCCCTCGACGAGACGCTGGCGCGGCTGCAGGACGGCCCAACCGAGACCCTGCCGGCCGAGGTCGGGGGCGGCACCTACGAGCCACCCGTGCGCCAGGTGGGCATCGACTGGGACCAGCCCTTCCAGCAGATCGAACGGCTGGTGCGGGCGGGGGACCCCGACCAGCCTCCCTTTTTCACCTACCGGGGCCGGCGGCGCTACGTCTACGCCGTCAGGTTGGTTAGCCCAGATTCGGTCAACACGGAACGCCTCAAACGCTCGCACGGCAGCAAAGCGCCGCTCGCGTGGGCCGGCGGCCCCGCAGACGAGATGCTGGTCGCGGTTCGCGATGCTGTGGTTGCGATCCGCTGGCGGCCGGTCGGGCACACCCATGCCGTCCGCCCGCTCGCCGGACAGCAGTTTCCTTAGAGGCGTCACCACCCCGTTACAATTCGAATCCGGCGTATTTGGGGAAGTCACGCCGTATAATGGGGTTCAAATGGCTCAGGAAATGATCGAACAGGATACGGAACTCATCACCATCACCGACTCAGCGCTCACCCAGTTGCGCGACCTCCTGCAGAAGCAGGGACGCGCCGAGATGGGCCTGCGCGTCTTCGTCCAGCCCGGCGGCTGCTCAGGGATGTCCTATGGCATGGGTTTCGAGGATCAGCCCGAGGAAGGCGATGCCGTGACGGAAGTCGGCGGCGTCCGCCTGTTCGTCGACTCGGTCAGCGCCCGCTATATCAAAGGCGCCGAGATCGACTTCGTGGACAGCCTCATGGGTGGCGGCTTCACGGTCCATAATCCCAACGCCGTCTCGAGCTGCTCATGCGGTAGCTCATTCGACACCGGCGCTGACGCCGGCACCGCCCACGGCTGCAGCCACTAACAGCCCAGGGCTCGCCACTCGTCGCGCCCGACTCCGCGCGTAATGGGGTGGAAAGATGAGTGCTGTTTTGGAACGTTTGTCCCCGTAACTGATGGCTTGACCCCTTTGCCAGGCGGCGCTACTCTGATTTCCCCTGAGGGAGATGATGCCACCGCAGCCCCGCGTCCTGATGGTCGAGGATCATCCGGATATTGCCGACCTCTACCAGCTGAAGCTGCAGCTCGAAGGCTATCGGGTCGCGGTAGCGTCGGACGGTGTGGCCGGCCTCGAGCTGGCCCGGTCCCTCAAGCCTGACCTGATCCTGCTCGATATCCATGTCCCCCAGCTCGACGGGCTGCAGGTGCTCGCCGCCCTTCGCGAGGACGAGGCGACCCGCGACCAACTGGTCGTCATCTGCAGCGAGGACGACAACCCGCAGCTGATCAAGGCGGCGGAACGACTCAGCGTGGCCGCCTATCTGATCAAGGCCCATCTCTTACCCAGTCGCCTCAGCCGGACCGTGGGTGAGGTCCTGCGGAATCGGGGCAGCGACGGCATCTTCGAGGCCGACGGCGTCGCGGTGCGCCGCGCCTCCTAACGCCGCAAAAGTCTTAGTGCTCTCTTAGCCGCCCGTCATCCTAGCGTAAGGTTGCATCCTGCATGATGAGACCATGATCGCGGAGCCGCTGGACCAGGGGCCGACCGGACCGACCGAGCCGCCTGCTCCGCCGACGGCACCATCCGCGCAGGCATCGCCGGCTGCGCCGCAGGGTGGCGGACGCCCCCGGATACGGACGGCCATCGCGGTCCTGTTGCTGCTGATCGGGGGCGTGGCCGGCGGAGCGCTGGGCGCCCAGGCGGTCATCAGCCGCCTGCCGGCGGCAACGACCTCATCGACCTCCACGACGAGCTCCTCCCCGGTGAGCAGCGCCTCGGCGGCGCAGCCGCTCTCGGCGGCCGCCGTCTACAAGCAGTCCGCGCCCGGAGTGGTGACGATCACGACCGAGATTGCCCGCCGTGGCCAGGTCGGGGAAGGAACCGGTTCAGGCATCGTCCTCGACCAGAACGGGAACATCCTGACGAACGCTCACGTCATCGCCGGGGCCAGTCAGATCCAGGTGACCTTTAGCGACGGGAAAACGGTTTCGGGTACGGTCGCCGGGTCGAGCACCAGCGCGGACCTCGCCGTCGTTCACGTCTCGGTGGCGGCGTCCACCCTGCACCCGCTGCCGTTGGGGGATTCGAGCGCGGTTCGGGTCGGGGACGCCGTGTACGCGATCGGTTCACCATTCGGACTCGCCGAGACGATGACCGCCGGGATCGTTTCCGGGCTCAACCGCAGCAATCAGTCGTCGGGTCTCACCGGCTTGATCCAGACCGACGCGCCGATCAACCCGGGGAACTCGGGCGGCGCGCTGATCAACACCCTGGGCCAGGTGATCGGTGTCAATGACTCGATCGAGAGCCCGGTGGCCGGCAATGTAGGCGTTGGCTTTGCGATCCCGATCAACGTCGTCAAGCAACTGCTCAGCTCCCTCGAGGGCGGCGCGAACCAGTAACCGGGCTACGGTTCCAGGATGTGCACGGCGCTGAGATTTCGATACAGCTCGTCATAGTCGAGGCCATATCCGACGACGAACTGGTTGGGGATGTCGAACCCTTTGTAGGCGATCGGGACGGGCGTGATGCGGCGTTCTTCCTTATTGAGGAGGACGCACAGTTTGAGCGATGCCGGCCGGTGGCGTTGGACGTGCTCGAAGAGGAACGAGGTCGTCAGCCCCGTGTCGATGATGTCCTCGACCATCAAGACGTCGCGCCCGGTGACGTCCATCGTGAGGTCCTTGAGCAGCTGCACGTGTCCCGATGACTCGGTCCCGGAGCCGTAGCTGCTGACCGCGACGTAGTCGAAGTTGACGGGGACCGTGATGTGACGGCTGAGATCAGTCGTGAAACAGACGGAGCCCTTGAGGACCGAAAGCAGGATGAGCGGCTTCTCGGCTTTCTGATAATCGCGGGAGATTTCCGCCGCCATCTCGCGCACGCGCTGCTGGATGGCATCGGCGCCGATGAGTTCCCGACCCAGTTTCAATTGTGTCTCGAGGATGGCACCACTTTAACCGGTCGGTGCGATCAGGAAGATCCAGATATCCCAGGCGACGTGGCTGATGATCATCGGGGCCATCCGTTGGTCGCGCGCATAGACGGCGCCCCAGTAGAGGCCGGCAGTGCCTGCCGCCCCGGTAAGCGTGAGATTCCCCGAAACCAGGTGGATGCCGCCATAGATTGAGGAGGCGATGAGCGTTCCACGGAGCCGGCCGAAGCGTTGCATCAGGCGGCGCTGGATGAGACCCCGCCAGAACAGCTCCTCGCCCGGGCCGATCGCCAGGGCCAGGGCGGTGGCGATGGCGCCGCGTGCGGCCGCGCTGCGCAGCTCGTAAATCCGGGCAATCTCGCGGTCGCCAGCCGGCATGATCCGCCGCGCCATCCGGTCGCCGACCTGGAAGATCGTGTACAGGCCGACGGCCGAGCCGAGCCCGGCAGCGACGTCCCTGGGCCGAAACCGTTCGCGGCGTAGGGCCGGTTCGGTGGCCAGGGCGTAGGCGCCCAGACCCCCCACCCCGAGCGTCATCCGTAGCCAGAACTGCGACCGTGGCCCGCGGAAGGCCGCCGTCCAGACGGCCGCGGCCAGACCGAGGCCGGTGATGAGCCGCTTCAGCGGACCGCCGATCCCGCGACCAGCCCGACCAGGAGGAGCGCGCCAAAAGCGCCGTGGAGCCGGGCCGTCATCAGGTCGATCATCGCGATCGCCCGCAGGTGGCCCTCGGCCCCGCGCTCCGCGTCCCGCAAAATCCACGCCACCAGCGGGAGGCTGAGCAGCGTGAGGAGCGCGAGCGTGGGCAACGCCCCGACCATCACGGCGAGGCCGACCGCGACGTAGGCGCCGAGGATCAGCATCACATAGACCCAGTGGGCGGTCTCCCGGCCAACCTGGGCCGAGAAGGTGGTAAAACCGTGCCGGGTGTCCTCCGCGACGTCGCGCCACTCGTTCCCGTGCAGGATCGCGGTCACCAGCAGCCCGACGGGCAGCGAGACGATTAACACGTTGGGGTCAAAGGTTCCGCTCACAGCAAAGTACGAGCCGGCTACCATCAACGGCCCCATCAAGAGAAAGACGAGCGGCAAGCCGAGCGCCCGGTACTTGTACTGGAAGGGTGGCGCGGTATAGAAGTAGCCACCGATGAAGCCGATCAACCCGAGGACCACGATCGGCCAGCCCCGCTGCAGCAGCAAGAAGATCCCCATCAAGAGCGCAACGACGAATCCCGACCAGGCGACGACGAACGCGTCGCGCTCACTGATCCGGCCTTTCAGGATCGCCATCGACATCCGCGGCGAGGTGATCGAGTCGATGCCGTGCCGAACGTCATAGATCTCGTTGATCACGTTGGTGCCGATATGCAGGCCGAGCGCCCCGAGCAGCGCCGCGATGAAGAGCGGCCAGTGCATGCG
>DATBYO010000101.1:0-23978 GCA_036513655.1 Candidatus Dormiibacterota bacterium
AGCTCGGCGATGAGACCGCCCCACCCCAAGCCGGGCTTGGGCTCGATGTTGTACTTCTTGATCAGCGCCTCGAGCGCCGGCACGTCGGCTTTGGACAGGTCCTGCCCGACGACAGCGCTGACGGCCTCCACCATCTCGATCCGCTTGAACGGCCGGGTGAACGCGATTTCCTGGCCCTGGTACTGAATGGTGGGAGTGCCCTTGACCCGCTCGACGAGGTAAATCACCAGGGACTCGGTCAGCTCCATCATGCCCTCGACGTCGGTGTAGGCCTGGTAGAGCTCGAGCATCGTGTACTCGGGGCTGTGCCACTGATCCATCCCCTCGTTGCGGAAGATGCGGCCGATCTCGAAGACGCGGTCGTAGCCGCCGATGATCAGCCGCTTCAGGTACAGCTCGAGCGCGATGCGCAGATAGAGATCCATGTCGAGCGCGTTGTGGTGGGTGCGAAAGGGACGCGCGGAAGCTCCTCCGGCTATCGCCTGCAACACCGGCGTCTCGACCTCGACGAAGCCCCGGCCCCTGAGGAAGGTCCGGGTCTCTTCCACCATCCGGCTGCGACTGAGGAAGACCTCCATCACCTCGGGATTCGCGATCAGATCCAGGTAGCGTTGCCGGTAGCGAAGCTCCTTGTCCTTCAGGCCGTGGTATTTCTCGGGCAGGGGCCGCAGCGCCTTGGCCAGCAGCACGAAATCCTCGATCTCGCAGGTGATTTCGCCACGCTTGGTTCGAAACAGGGTGCCGTGCACGCCGATGATGTCGCCAAGGTCAAGGTCGGTAAACCGCCGATACGCCTCTTCCCCGAGCTTGTCGACCTTTGCCAGGACCTGGATGCGTCCGGCGAAGTCCTGGATGTGCGCGAACGTCGCCTTTCCCATGACGCGGATCGCGACCAGGCGGCCGGCCAGGGCGACGCGCTCGCTTCGGACCTCGGCTCCGCCGGACTTTTCGGCTTGCTCGAACAGCGCCAGCGCTTCGGCCGAGCTGTGCGTCCGGTCGAAGCGACTCTGATAGGGCTCGATGCCACGCGAGCGCAGCGCTTGCAGCTTCTGACGTCGCTGCAGCTCCTGCTCGGTTCGCTCAGCTTCCATTCCGCGAAAGTCTAAAGGGTCGCGCTTCTGACGGCCTCGCTAGAGAATGTCGAAGGCGCGCGCCTGCATCGGGCGATCCGGCCGGAACGGATTGTCGGCCGGCTTCAGTTTGCCGGTGATCGCGTCCACGGCGCGACGACTCCCGCCGATGCTTCCCATGATGCCGTGGCCGCTGTAGCCGGTGTTGATCGCGAGCCCCGGGACAACGGTCGGCCCCAGCAGGGGTCGCCGATCCGGCGTGTAGGTGTACTGGCCGGCCTGCAACCACCACTGCAGGCGCGACGATGCCCACACGTCTTTCCAGAAAGGGACGATCCGCGCCAGCGCGTGGTCGCTGGCCGGGTCGAGGAGACCGAAGGCAAATGCCGCCGACGTGGGAACGTCGTCGAGTGGCGGCTCGGGCGGCGCCGGCGCGGTCCAGAGCGCGTGGACGCCGGTTCCGGCGGGACGCCAGTGGGCGCCGGTCTCGAACTCGATCGTCATCGGCGCATCTCGCGGCACCTGAGGCAGGTCGGGAATGATCAGCTTCTGCCGGCGCACGGTGGCCAGCGGCAGGTCGAGGCCGGCGAGCTTGCCGAGGGGCCCGGAGAGTGGGCCGCCCGCGATCACGACGTTCTCGGCGTCGACGTTTCCGTCTGTCGTGGTTACGCCGAGCACCCGGTCGGCGTGGACGCGGAATCCGGTTACGGTGACGCTGGTCCTGATGCGAGCGCCGCTCGCCCGGGCAAGTTCAACGGCGAGTATGCGAGGCTCGAGCCAGCCGTCGCCCTGGCGGAAGCGCGCGTTGACGACGTCGTCCGCCAGATAGGGGAAACGTCGACGCGCGTCGCGACCATCGAGCAGCTCGACATCGTTCAGTCCCCAGCCCCGCTGTGCTGTGACCAGGTCGTGCTGAGCCCGGGCACCGTCATCGGTGCGAGCAACGAAGAGGTACCCCTGGTGATGAAGGCCGAGGTCCACCCTCTGGTGGAGGTCGTCGAAGAATGCCACGCTCTCGCGAACCAGCTCGACCTCCTCGACGTTGTCGAACTGCAGCCGAAAGGCACCGGTGGCGACCGGGGTGGTGAGCGTCGCCAGGGCGGGGCGTTTTTCGAGGACGATCGTCCGCAGTCCGGCGCGCTGAGCGAAAAAGGCAGTGGCGCAGCCGATGATGCCGCCGCCGACGATGACGAGGTCGGCGCTTTCGGTCGCTAGCGGACCTCGATGATCAGCATCTTGGTGGAGCCGCCAGGCGTGACGACCGAAACGTCGTCGCCGACGTGCTTGCCAAGGAGCGCCTTGCCGACCGGCGACTCGAGCGAGATGCGACCCTTGCTCGGTTCCGCCTCGGCGGAGCCGACGATCGTGAACGCCTCGTCGCCGTACTCATCGTGGACCTTCACCGTCGAGCCGACCTCGACGACGCCTTTGACGTGCTTGCCCTCGATGATGCTGGCGTTACGCACCAGCTTCTCGAGCAGAAGGATCCGGCCTTCGACGAAACCCTGCTCGTTCTTGGCGTCGTCGTACTCGGCGTTCTCGTTGATGTCGCCGAACTCCTTCGCCTGCCGGATGCGCTCGGCAACCTCGGGCCGGCGCTTGTTGCGAAGCACCTCGAGCTCGGCCTGCAGGCGGTTCAGACCCTCCTGCGTGAGGTAGACGACCTTGTCGTTTTCCATGGTAGCCATCAAAAGCCGCCGTATTATACGGGATTCCCGCCGCCAGTTCGCTAGCTCAGGATCTGGATCGTCAGCGGCGCCAGATTCTCGCGGACCCGGGCGCCGGCACCCATCGGAAGGACCGTCAAAAAGAGGCCGTGGAGCGTGTAAGAGCCGGGCGCCAGCGTGCTCGAGGTGGGCCAGTCTGCCGTGAAAGTGGCCTTCGCGCCGGCCGCCAGGACTTTGTGACCATAGGCCATGCACATGATTGCCGGCACCGGCTGTGCCCACACCTGCTGATGCTGGCTGTTTTCGGCCCAGATATGGAGGGTCTGGACGCAGCCGATCTCATAATCGATCGGGCCGGTCACGGTCAGGGTCAGGTGGACGGTACCGCCGGCTGCCAGTTGGGCGGGGGATGCTTGCGCGTAGAAGGGGCCGTTTGTCCCGGAGACGGTGCCGGATGGGCTGGGGGTAGCGGCAGGGCCGGCCGCCTGTGCGCCACAGCCGGCAACCAGGAGAGCGAGGAGCAGCGCACCAATACGTTCCATGCCCATACGACGGGCGCGAGGCGGAAAAGTTCCCCGGTCAGGCGGCTTCGCAGGATGCCGGAGCAGCCTCGATCTCGCCGTCGAGCGAGAAGGGGCCCGGATCGATCGCCAGCGCCGCATCGAGGACGAGCGTCACATCCGCGGGACTCGCGACCGACTGGACCATCGTCCGTAGCCGGGCGGCGCCCTTAAAGCCCCGAAGCCCCCAGGCGATGAACTTGCGGAGCAGCCGCGGGCCGCGTTCAGGTCCGTAATAGTCGAGCACCAGGTCGCAGTGCCGACGGACGAGGCCGATCTGCTCGATCCAGGAGAGTGGGGGGATCGACTCGCCGGTCGTGAGCCGCGCCACGGTCTGCTGCACGAGCCAGAGGTTGCCGAGGATGCCCCGCCCCAACATCACCGCGTCGACGCCGGACTCGCGGATGCGTCGGACGGCGTCGTCGGCCGTTCGCAGGTCGCCGCTGCCGGCCACCGGGATCCTGACCGCCGCCTTGACCTGCGCGATCGCCATCCAGTCTGCCGCGGGGTCGTACCGCTGTGAGCGGGTCCGGCCGTGGACCGCGAGGCCCTGGATACCCGTCGTCTCCAGCCGAGTCGCCATCTCCAGGTAGTTGCGCGTGGCGAAGTCCCATCCCAGCCGGATCTTGACGGTGACCGGCACCGACACGGCGCCGACGACCGCTTCCGCGACGCGGCAGGCGCGGTCGGGATCGCGGAGCAGGGAGGAGCCGCCCGAGGTCTTGACGACTTTGGGCACCGGGCAGCCCATGTTGATGTCGACGATGTCCGCGCCCGCCGCCTCGGCCATCCGGGCGGCCTGCGCCATCACTCCCGGATCGCCGCCCATCAGCTGGACGGAAACCGGTCGCTGGTCCCAGCGCAGGTCCATCAGCCGGAACGACTCTCGGTGCTGGCGGACCAGCGCCTCGCTGCTGATCATCTCGGTGCAGGCGAGACCGGCGCCGAATTCGCGCGCGATCTTGCGGAAGGGTGCGTCGGTGACCCCTGCCATGGGCGCGACATAGACCGGCGAGACGAGCGGGTAGGGGCCGATTTTCATGGGGGTTACCAGCCTATCAGGCATTGAGCTCGTGGATCATCTGGAGTCCCTCCAGCATCAGCCGCTGATCGACCAGCTCGATCACGGGGGTCTCGGCCGCGATCAATCCCGCCAGGCCGCCGGTCGCGATCACCCGCGGGTTCTCGCCAAGTTCCTTCTTGATGCGCGCCACCATCCCCTCGACCTGGGCGGTGAAGCCGAAGATGATGCCGGCCTGCATGCTCTCGGCCGTGGTCCGTCCGATCACGGTGGGCGGCGCCTTGAGCTCCACACGCTGCAGCCGCGCCGCTCGTTCGTAGAGCGCGTCGACCGAGATGCCCATCCCGGGAGCGATGGCGCCCCCGAGGTAGTCGCCTTCCTTCGAGACCACGTCGTAGGTCGTCCCCGTACCGAAGTCGATGATGATCAGCGGCCCGCCGTACTTCTTGAAGGCGGCCATCGCCGCGACAATGCGATCGGCCCCCACTTCCTTGGGGTCGCGGTAGTGGATCTTCAAACCGGTCTTGATCCCGGGGCCCACCATCATCGGCTCCCGATCGAAGTAGCGCTCGATCGCCTCGACGAGGCTGCTGTTCAGGGGCGGAACGACGCTGGCCACGACGACGGCGTCAACGGCCTTCGGGTCGAACCCCTCCTGGCGCATCAGCTGCACCATCAGGAGGCCAAGCTCGTCAGGCATGCTGTCGCGCCGGGTGGCAAGCCGCCAGTCGTGGCGGAGCCGATCGCCCTCGAAGAGCCCGAACGTCAGGTTCGTGTTCCCGAGGTCGATCGCGAGCAACACGCCGTCAGTCTACGGGCTGCCAGCGCGAGTTTGGTTCCTACAATGGGACGTGGCCACGGCGAATCGGAACACGGCCGCCGAGGAGATGCGGAAGCTGCGTCCATTCTGGCGGGACGGCCGGATCATCCAGTGGCCGGCTCGGGAAAGCCGTCGCCGGCTCCTGCTCGCCGAGGTGGTTCGAGCCTTCCCGCCCGGCAAGCGCCTGGCGGAGGCGGAAGTCGACGACATCCTTCGCGAATTCTGGCCCGATCACTGCCAGCTCCGGCGGGCGCTGATCGAGCGCGAGCTGCTGAACCGGAAAGACGGCGTCTACTGGCGCGTTGGCTAAGTCCCGTCAGGGGTTTACCCGCTCGACCCGTCCAAAGATATCGGTCAACCAGAGCGAACCAAACCCGGCGTTCACGCTGGTCGCGTTGACGTCGACGGTACCGGCGACCGTGTTCGTCTGCGGGTCGATTCGCTGGAGACTGATCCCCGACACCCACAGTGCGCCATCGAGAAGCACGAGGTGATCCTGGCCGTCGCGTCCGACTGAGGGGATCACGGCCGTCGTGGCCACGACGCGATTGGTTTGCGGATCGATCCGGGCGATAAGGCCGTCGCCGACGGTGCGAACCCAGATCGCGTCCGTGCCGGCAGCGATCGCGAGCGGCACGCTTCCGTCGCATGCAACTGGACAGTCCACGGCAATGCTCGCCACCGCCCGGTTCGTCGCCGGATCGATCCGGGAAACCTTTCCGGCGATGCTGCTGGCGACCCAGACCGCCCCGTCGGTGATGGCGATGCCCGAGGCGCCATCGGGAACGGTCAGATTGGCGACCACCTGATTGCTCGTCGGATCGATGCGGGCGAGCGCGTCGTCGTAGTAGCCCGTGATCCACACCCCATCGCTGCTGGCGGCGATGTCGAAGGGCACGAAAGCCAAGGGCACGCGGGCCACGATCCGCTCGCTCTTCGGATCGATGCGCAGGACCGTCTTGTCATCGTTCTTCAGGACCCAGAGCGCACCGGCGCCCACCGCCAGCGCGCTGGGAAGGTCGCAATCGCGAACATGGAACGAGGGGCCCATAAAGGCATGGACATTCCACTTCGCCTCGCAGTCGCGGTGATAGAAAGCCGGCTGATCCCCGATGCGGAGCGTAGCCACCACCCGGTTGGTGCGCGGATCGATGCGGGAGACGGAGCCGTCGCTGGTGTTGGGTACCCAGACCGCATTCTCACCGGCAACTGGCACGCCGGGGCGCTGACCAACGGCGATGATGGCCTGAGCCGGCCCGGAGGGAGAAATTGTTGGCGTGGTCGCGGCCGCGCCACCTCCCGCGCAGCCGGCCGCCGCGACGATGGGAGCGAGGAGGATGCCGCGGAGTGAGCGCCGCATAGCCCTCTCAGTAGTCACGACCAGCGGACCAGGCGGGTGGCCAGCGCCTCGCGCTAGTAGACGTCTTCCTTACGAGTGTCTTCGTCGGCCTCGGGGACCTCGACGTCGTCTTCCGAGGACTCGACCGTGTGCATCCCGTCGAGCTCTTCGGCCGGCTCCTCCCCGTCCTCCTCGGTCTCTTCGGCGTCGGCCGTCCGGGTGAGGAGTGATTCCTTGGCATACGGCCGGAACTCGTCACGGCCCACCTTCTTGATCGGGAAGGATGGCCGCCCGAAGAACTTTGGATCCTGGTACGTTTCCCGGACGATGATCTTCACGGCGCCGCCCTCACAGGTGGCGACCGCCCCGGAATAGCGGTTCCCGCCCTCGAGGAACTTGATCAGCCGGCGTCCCAGGGCGTGCTCCAGGTGGCCGAGCGCGACGCCGCGCGCCGTCTCAACGTTGAGGGTGTCGCCCGCGACGATCAGCTTCACCGGGTCGCCACCGGCGACCTTGCTACAGGGGTCGCCGTCGGCATGGACGTGGAGCGCCGTCAGCGACGTCTTGCCGGTCTCCTCGATGAAGGCGTCGACGTCAACCTTGGCCTTGGACGTGGGCACCGGCTGGCCGCCGCCCCGACTCGCCTGCAACTTGCTGAGGTTCTTGACGGCGATCGGGTTGACCGGGTTCATCTTCAGGGTGCCCTTGTAGGCTTCGATGGCGTCTTCCAGCTTGCCGAGCTCGGTGTAGGCCTTGCCCAACCGGTTCAGGGTGTCCTCATCCGGACCAAAGCGGTCCATGATGCCGCGGTTTACCTGTACCGCTTCGACCCAGCGGTTCGCCAGGGCGAGTTCGATCGCCTCGTCGACGTACTGGGCGCGGGGTTTGATGCGTTCGGCGAATTCGGCCAAAATCGAGTGCCCTCCTGAGATGCGTGCTATACCCTACGCGGGCATGAAAACTATTGTCAAGCCTGCGTACCGAGTTGCTGGGCATCACAACGGGGACCCCGCCGGATGCTTGTGGGAAAACCCGCCGAATATTAATAGGTATTAGAAGAGTTGCCCGTTTTGTTGCAGCGCCGTGGGGGAGGTTGTATAAAGAGCTACGCTTTCGGGCATCGGGGATTGCGCGCGCTCAATCGGATTTAGAAGGAGGGTTCAGATGAAACTGCCCAAGTTGCTGGCCGGCCTTGCCGTGGCCAGCTTGGCGCTGGCCGCCTGCGGCACGTCGACCACCGGAACTGCGAATAAGGGGACGATCAAGATCGGCGTCGACTTTCCCGAGTCAGGCGCCGAGACGTCGAACGGCGTGCCGGCGTTGAACGGGGTCCAGTTTGCGGTCAAGCAGGTCGGATCGACTGACGGCTTCACACTCAGCGTCTTCAACCTCGATGACGCTGTCGGCGGCGTCCACGATCCGGCAAAAGGCGCCCAGAACATGTCGCAGTTCGTCGACGACACCAAGGTCATGGGCGTGATCGGGCCGTTCAACTCGAGCGTCGCCAAGGCGGAGATCCCGGTCACCAACCGCGCCAGCATGGTGCAAATCAGCCCGGCGAACACAAACCCGTGCCTGACGAAGCCCGTGTACATTCCTTCCGCGCTCAGTGGTGGAGCGGAAATCAGTTGCGCCGATGGCGCCGGTTACACCCCCACGGCCCTGCGGCCGACCGGTACCAACAACTACTTCCGCGTCGCGACCACGGATGATTACCAGGGTCCGGCCGTCGCCGACTACGCGTTGAACACGCTCAAGCTCACCAAGGTCGCCGTCGCCTCCGACAACGAGGCTTATGGCAAGGGCATCGCCGACACCTTCTCGGCCCGCTTCAAGAACAAGGGTGGGACGGTGGTCCTCCGGCGCGATTTCGCGAATGCCTCCAAAGTCAATGATTTCCGGTCGTTCCTTCAATCGGCCTTCAGTGCAGGTGCGCAAGCCGTCTACGCCGGCGGCACGAACAGCAACAACCTGTGCATCATGCGCAACCAGATGAAGGGCATCTTCCCGGCGACCGCGCAGTTCCTCGGCGGTGACGGCCTGGTCAACGGCGACTGCCTCAAGGACGGCGCCGATCCCGAGGCATCCGGAATCTTCGCGAGCATCGCGACCGTCGACGCGTCGGGAAACCCGGCAGCCAAAAGCACCATCGACGGCTTCAAGGCGGCCTATCCGAACGCCAGTGACTTCGGGGCCTACACGATGCCGTCCTACGACGCCACCAAGATCCTCATCCAGGCCATCCACCTGGCGATCCAGGCGAACGGCGGCAACATGCCAACCCGTGCCCAGGTGCTCGCCCAGATGACCAAGGTCGATTACACCGGCGTCCTCGGGCATACCACCTTCGACCAGAATGGCGACACCACGGCGAAGGTGATCTCGATCTACCAGTCCCAGGCGACGTCGGCTGCGGGTTCGACCGCACCCCTGACGACCCAGGGGAGCTTCGGATGGTACTACGTGTCGAAAGTCGACTACACGAACGGGCTCTAGCGAGAGCAGAATGATCGGGAAGGGGCGGAGGTCGCCCCTTCCTTCCGTTTCGGGAGGGGAAGCAAACTGCTCGCGAGTCTAAAGCGCACCCGGGCGACCCTCAGCGGGACGGTGGGCACCTGGCTATTTCTCGTAGCGGTGGTGCTCATCCTCGCGGTCCTCCTGACCCCCAAGGCGGTTGGCAACTTCCCCTTGTTTCTCCAGAATCTGATCTACGGCGTCGCCGACGGCTCTATCTACGCCCTGATTGCGCTCGGCTACACCATGGTGTACGGCATCATCGAGCTGATCAACTTCGCCCACGGGGACGTCTTTACTCTGGGCGCCTTCCTCTCGATGCCCTTGATCGGGGCCTTTGGCCTGGCTGAAGGCAAATCCACTGGCGTGGGCGTCTGGCTGCTCCTACTCCTGATTGCCGTGATCGTGATGACCATCAACGGCGGGATCAACGTGGTCATCGAGCGGGTCGCCTATCGACCGCTGCGCAACGCTCCTCGGCTTGCCCCGCTGATCACCGCGGTTGGCGTCTCCTTCATCCTTGAAGGGATCATGTACCTCTGGCGCGGCGCCTCCAACGTTCACTACCCGGATGTGCTGCCGGGAGCACGGTTCGCCGTGATCGGTTCGGCCTTCATCAGCATCAAGGACATCGTGGTGATCCTGACGGCCATCATTCTCGTGATCTTGCTGTCGCTCTTTATCAGCCGGTCGAAGCTGGGCAAGGCGATGCGGGCCACGGCCCAGGACCGAGAAGCGGCCCAGCTCATGGGTATTGACATCAATCGCACGATCTCAGCGACGTTCTTCATCGGCGCCGTGCTGGCCGGTGCCGGCGGCATGATTTTCGGCCTCTATTTCAACAGCGTGAGATTCGACCTGGGCTTCGAGGCCGGCCTCCTCGCCTTCACCGCTGCGGTCTTTGGCGGCATCGGCAACCTTCAGGGAGCGGCACTCGGCGGTTTGTTCATCGGGCTGGTGCAGGTCTTCTCCAATGCCTATTTCGTGTCGGCGCTGACCGACGCCTGGATCTTCGCCATCTTGATCCTGGTGCTGGTGTTCCGTCCAACGGGGCTTCTCGGGATGCAGGTACCCGAAAAGTGAGGGCATGATGCGCCCACGGAGGACCTTTCAAAGGGACACGGCAATGCGCTGGGCCACGGGTTGGGTCGGCGATCGCAATCGGACCATCTACACGCTCCTCATCATCCTCGCGCTGCTCTTTCCGGCCATCGCCGACGTCCTCACCGGTGGCGAGGGTAACCACCTGGTGGGTACCGCCGCCGACGCGGGCGTGTTCGTCCTCCTCGCGATTGGCCTCAATGTGGTTGTTGGGTTTGCCGGCCTCCTCGACCTCGGCTATGCGGCGTTCTTCGCGATCGGCGCTTACACCTACGGCATGTTCGCCTCCGGCCAACTTCTCGGGAGTCCTCTCCACCACGAGTTCCACATTCCCTTCTGGTTGATGCTCATCGTCGGAATGCTCGTCGCCGCCGGCTTCGGCATCATCCTGGGCGCGCCGACGCTCCGCCTCCGGGGCGACTATCTCGCGATCGTCACCCTTGGTTTCGGGGAAATTGTGCCCCTGGTCGTCCAGTACCTCGGCCCGGGATCACCTGTCGGCAACTGGACCGCCGGTGTGAACGGCATCGCCGCCATCGATCCCCCAAAGCTTCCTTTCTTCGTTGCGGGTCCCTGGGTGGGCGCCCCTATCCAGGTGGTCAAGAACTTCGACTTCACCAACCCGCTCGCGTACCCGATGGACTTTTATTTGCTGATGCTTGTCCTGGTGGCGGTCTGCGTGGTGCTCGCGAACAACCTCTACAACTCGCGGATCGGACGGGCCTGGATGGCCGTGCGAGAGGACGAGGTGGCGGCCGCCGCCAGTGGAATCAATACCGTGGCCATGAAGTTGATGGCCTTCGCCATCGGCGCGTCGTTCGCCGGCCTCGCCGGCAGCTACTACGGAGCTAAGCTCAGCCTGGTCAGCGCGGACAACTTCCATTTCATCGTCTCGGTCACCATCCTGATCATGGTTGTACTCGGCGGCATGGGGAATATTCCCGGCGTGATCGTTGGGGCGCTCCTGATCTACATCACGCAGTTCTTCGTCCTGACCAACCTGCCGGATTGGGTGACGGGCCTTGCCAGCCTGGTCGGTTTGAGCGGGCTCAACCAGAGCCATGGCGACTGGGTGGGACTGCACGACGAGGTGCAGCGCCTCAACTATTTGATCTTCGGCCTGATCCTGGTCGTCGTCATGGTCCTTCGTCCTCAGGGCCTCTTCCCGAGTCGAATCCGCGAACAGGAGCTGGAAAAGGGCATCGCCGAAGAGTCGGTCTTCGATCTCCGCGAGGAGCAACCATGAGCACGCCGGCCGCGCCCGAAGCCATCCTTGAACTGACCCACGTCACGAAGCGATTCGGCGGCCTTACCGCCGTTAATGACGTGAGCTTCGCGATCAACAAGGGAGAGATTTTCTCCCTGATCGGCCCAAACGGCGCCGGAAAAACGACCCTCTTCAACACCATCACCGGCATGTACAAGCCAACCTCGGGAATGATCAGCTTCGAGAAGCGGGAGGTGACGGGCCTCAAGCCGTACCGGATTGCCGGCCGTGGCATCGGCCGTACCTTTCAGCAGATCCGCTTGTTTTCGTACATGTCCGCGGTCGACAACATCAAGGTGGGCGAGCACCATCGCATGCATGCCAAGCTCTGGGATTCGCTATTCAAGCTGCCCAGAGCGCGCCGCGAAGAGCGGGAGGTCCATGCCCGGGCGATGGAACTGCTCAAGTTCGTCGGCATCGCAGAGCAGGCCCACAACTATGCCCGCAACCTGCCGTACGGCCATCAGCGGCGGTTGGAGATCGCCAGGGCGCTGGCGGGGAGTCCGCGTCTACTCCTCCTCGACGAACCAGCGGCCGGCGCGAACCCGCAGGAAAAGGGCGAGTTGATGGAACTCGTCCAGCGCGTCCGCGGGCAGGGCATCACGATTCTGCTGATCGAGCATGACATGAAGGTCGTGATGGGCATCTCGGAGCGGATCCTCGTCGTCGACCATGGCGAAGAGATCGCTGAGGGCAAACCACAGGAAGTCCGGACAAACCCGCGGGTGATCGAAGCCTACCTGGGCAAAAGCGCCTGACGATGGCGTTGCTCGAAGTCGACACTATCGATACCTATTACGGACGGGTGCAGGCGCTCCGCGGCGTATCGCTGAGCGTCGACGAAGGCGAAGTCGTGACGCTGATCGGCAGTAACGGCGCTGGCAAAACGACGACCTTGCGGGCCATCTCGGGCCTGGTACGGCCGGCAAAAGGCCAGGTGCGGCTGCGTGGCGTGAATATCGCAGGGCTTCCACCTGACCGGGTGGTCCGGCGGGGGATCGGACACGCGCCCGAAGGGCGGCGCGTCTTCTCCCGCATGTCGGTCCGTGACAATCTGTTTCTGGGTGCCTACATTCGCAAGGACGCGAGCGCGGTCCGAGGCGACGAGGAGACCGTCTTTCGGCTCTTCCCCCGGCTGCACGAGCGCCGCAATCAGATCGCCGGAACCCTGTCCGGCGGGGAGCAACAGATGCTGGCGATCGGCCGAGCCATGATGTCACGCCCCAAGCTGTTGCTGCTCGATGAGCCGTCGCTCGGCCTGGCCCCGATCCTGGTCGACACGATTTTCCAGGTGATTCGCGAGATCAATCAACAGGGCACCACCATCCTGCTGATCGAGCAAAATGCGGCCAAAGCCCTGCAGGTCGCAAATCGCGGCTATGTGCTCGAGACGGGCAAGATCGTCAAAGAAGGAACCGCCAAGGCGCTGCTCGACAGCCCGGACGTTCAACGCGCCTACCTGGGCATCTAGCGAACCCTACCTATCGGAGAGCGAGAAACGAAGCGGACGGCATTAGCGTGGCTGGTCCTGGTCGGGCTCGTGCTCGCCGGCTGCACGATCGGCGGGGCCACCCCGGCCCGGTCGATGGGCGTCATCAAGCTGGGGGCGGATCTGCCCTTGAGCGGTGACGACGCGCCGGACGGGACGCCGGTGAAGAACTCGATCGATCTCGCCGTCAAGCAGGCTGGACGCGTGTGCGGCGCCTCTCAGCACCAGGATGCCTGCTTCGATCTGCAGGCGTTGACCTACGACGATGTCACCCAGGGCATCCACGACCCCGCCACCGGCGCGAAGAACGTCCAGCTTCTCGCCGGGGATCATGCGGTCCTCGCGATGGTCGGACCGCTGTACGACAGCCTCGCACGAAGCGAGCTGCCGGTTGCCAATTCGGCCCAGCTCGCCATGGTGAGCCCCGCGACGACCGATGAGTGCCTGACCCAGGAACCCCCGGACGGGCACTGCCAGGGACTTGACGCGCGGCTTCGACCTGGGGGCGCGAACAACTTCTTTCGAGTGGTGGCGACGCAACTCGACGAGGGAGCGGCCGCCGCCGACCTGGCGTTCAAGACCCTTGGAAAACGGCGCGCCTTTGTCATCAACGATCAGACCTCGTTCGGGCAGGGGCTGGCGACGGGCTTCGTCGCCCGGTTTGTTCGAGACGGCGGAGCCATCGTGGACCCATCGGATCTCGGCGCCTTTGATCCAAACCAGCCGGCCGCCTTCGGATCGCGGGTCCAGCGCGCGCTCGAACTGGCCGCGGATGTTATCTACTTTGCGGGCGCGGGAACCAGCGCGGCCGCCGCACTACGACGCGAAATGGCGGCCCGGATGCCGCAGGTCCCGCTGATCGGCAGCGATCGGCTGGCCAACAGCCAGTTCGCAAAGTCCGCCGGCGCCTCGGCGCGAGGCACCTATTACACCGTCGTCGGGCCCTATCCGGCCAACCTCCGTCAGGCGCAGGGGTTCATCCGCGACTACCGCAAGCAGTACGGCCAGGACGTCGGGACCTACAGCGTGCCGGCCTTCGACGCCGTCAACCTCCTGATCGCGGCGATTGGCAGGGCCATCGATGATGCGGCTGGGTCGCTCCCGACGCGTGAGCAGGTGCGCAGGCAGGTTGCGCTGACGACTGACTATCGCGGCGTGATGGGCGCCATCAGCTTCGACGCCCACGGTGATACGAGCCTGAAGCTGATCACCGCCTACCAGTGGCTCGCGCCCACGGATCCCGCCGGGCGGTTTGCGGCGCTCCTGACGGTCGACGGTTAACCGATCGGGCGGCCGGTCACCAGCGCGAGCGCGATCAGGTACACGCAGATCACGGCGAAGAGCCCGTACTCGAACATGATCCGTCGCGTCAAGGAATCGTCCAGGGCATGGACCGTCAGTCCCTGCCACGCATACCAGGCGAAGGCCAGGATGACGGCGACGTACTGGCTTCCCTGGTTGAGATAGGTGACCATACCGAAGGCCCCAAAGGTGACCGTGCCCGCCGTCAAGAAGGCGGACAGCAGCGCCAGGCCTTCGCGCTTGGTGGCGAAGCGGAAGCTGCGGTAGCCGCTGAGCAGGGCGACGACGAAGATCGCACTGAACTTGACGATGTTCGGCAGGTCGTTCGATTGGAGGATGAGGAAGAAGAGGGCGAGGAGCGCGCAGAAGGTCGTGGCATCGCGCAGGAAGCGGTGGAGCGGGCGCTCCCGCCCCATCCCGCGCGAGAGATCGACGTAACCACTCGCGAAGATGAACGCGCCCATGGTCAGGATCGCGAGGGTGTGCACGCGGTAGTCCGGCGCGAGGATCGAGAACGCCGCTGCCGCGACGATCACCAGCACCGGCGCGATGTAGTGATCCAGGCTGAGCCAGGCCGGCGTGCGGTTTCGCGCATGGAGGAAGACCAGGCCGAGGGTCACCAGGGCCGCCAGCGTCGCCGTCGCCTGCCACACCTGGCTGGGCGACAGCAATTCGGACTTGAAGGTGAGGCCAACGGCGACCGCCCACACCGAAAGCAATCCGAGATAGCGGGTGCCCAGCTGGACCGGGCGCGGAGTGGGACGAACTCTCGCTCGCGCTTGCTGCTGCCCTGGCGGAAGGGTCGCGGAAGAACTTGCCAGGGCTTCCGACATGGCGGCTAGTCTAGCAGGGAAACGTCCGTTTGGGGCTGGGGAAAGTCGGCCCGAATCGCGACCGAATTTGTATTCGAAAACAAATGTTCGACCGGTCGTGACGCTTCTGTGGAAACTGTGGAAAGTTGGCGTTCAGGCGGTGCTTGTTCCCTGCCGGCCGTATTTGTCTTCCAGCCGGACGACGTCGTCGATCTCCGGCGTCGACACCTCGAAGAACTCACACTCTTCGACCCCGACCATCCGGTGCTTGCGGCCCGGCAGGATCCGGCGTGACATGCCAGACGTCAGCCGGTGAGTCCGCATCTGACCGCGCTCGTCCTCCAGCTCCAGGTCCATCGCCCCTTTGACGACCAGCACCGTCTCATCCTTCTGCCGGTGGTACTGGAGGCTGAGCATCTCCCCGCGGTCGATATGGATCACCTTACCCAGGTATTTGTCGGTAATCGCGAAGCGGTTCTCCCAGCCCCAGGGCTTCTTGACGATGCCCCCACCCTGCCCTCCCCCAGAGGGGGAGGGTGAATCTTCGTGCCCTCCCGCAGATGAGGAGGGAGCAGCGTCAGACAAGCTGGCGCAGCCCGAGCTTCTCTTCCAGCGCGGCGAGCAGTTGCTCGACCCGCTCCTTCGAGGGTGCCTCGCTGTAGACCCTGATCAAGGGCTCCGTGCCGGAAAAGCGGACCAGCACCCAGCTCCCGTCCTCCAGGTAGTACTTGAAGCCGTCGTCGGTGCGCGACCGCACCACCCGGCCACCGGCGATCTCAGTCGGCGGATCTTTCTCGAGCCGGCCGTAAAGCTCGGCCCGGCGCCCCGCGTACTCCTGGCGGTCGAGGTGCAGGTCATGGCGGGCGTAGAAGTGCGGCCCGACCAGGTCCGTCAGGTGCTTCATGATTTTCGAGAGCGGCTGGCCGTACTTGACGATCATGTCGGCGAAGGAGATGCCCGAGAGAATGCCGTCGCGCTCCGGGATGTGGCCGCGAAAAGCGAAGCCGCCGCTCTCTTCGCCGCCGAGGATCGCGTTCGTCTCCGCCATCTTGGGACCGATGTATTTGAAGCCGACCTGGAGCTCGTGCACCTTGACCCCGAACCGCTTGCCAAGCTTGTCGACCATCGAGGTCGACGTGAGTGACCGAACAACATCGCCCTTCATTCCCCGCTTCTCGATCAGGTACATCATGAGCAGCGCCATCACCTGCAGCTGGTTGATGAAGGTTCCCCGTTCGTCGATGATGCCGACCCGGTCGGCGTCGCCGTCGTTGGCAATACAGAGGTCGAAGCCGCCCTTGCGCATCCGCTCCATGGCTTCGGGCATGTACTGGGCGATCGGCTCCGGATGCATCCCGCCAAACCCGGGATTCCGTTCGCCGTGAATCTCTTCGACCTTCGTTTTGCCGCCCGAGAGCAGCGCCCTGACATAACCCTGGCTGGCCCCGTACATCGGTTCATGGAGGATCTTCAGTCCGGCCGCCTTGATCGCTCCCAGGTCGATCAGGCGGTTGAGCTGCGCGGCATAGGCCGGCTGAGGGTCGAAGACCTCGATCTTGCCCTCGCGCTGGGCATCATCGAAACGGACCTGGCGGACCCGGCCGCCCCGCTGCACCCGCTGGATTTCCTCCTCGAGCCGAGCGGTGACCTCGGGTGACGCCGACCCCGCGTACTCAGGTTTGTACTTCAGGCCGCTGAAATAGTAGGGGTTGTGGCTGGCGGTGATCACCAGCCCGCCGCTGGCCTTCTTGTCGAGGATGGCGAAGGTCGCCACCTGGGTCGGCGCCGGGGCGTTGATGATGAAGACCTTGACACCGTTGGCCGCCAGTACCTGGGCGACCTCCCTGGCGAAGAGATCCGAGGCGAAGCGCGTGTCGTACCCGACGATGGCGGATGGATTTGGCCGGCTGACCATGTACTGGGCGATGCCCTGGGTGGCAACGCGGACCGACTCGTAGGTGAAGTCATCGGCGATGATGCCACGCCAACCATCCGTGCCGAATTTGATTTCCACCGCGGAACTAATCCTACGCGGGATCGGTCAGCTGGCTTTGGCCGACGGCTCGCGGAGATGGGCCTGCGGTTTCAGCCCGGCGGCAGCGAGGTCGGATTCGAGCATCTCCCGGATCATTTCGGGGAAGGTGATCTTCGGACGCCAGCCCAGCTTGGCGCGAGCCTTGCTCGGATCGCCGCGCAGGTCGGGGACTTCTGCCGGGCGGAAGTACGCCTTGTCCACCTCGACGTAGTCCTGCCAGTCGAGGCCGACCAGCCCGAACGCCAGTTCCGCCAGCTGCCGGATGCTCCGGTCGACGCCGGTGGCGATCACGTAGTCGTCAGGCTCGTCCTGCTGCAGCATCAGCCACATGGCCTGGACGTAGTCTTTTGCGTGGCCCCAGTCGCGCTTGGAATCGAGGTTACCGAGCCGCAGTTTCGTCGCCCGCTTGGCGACGATGGCCGCCACCCCGCGAGTGACCTTCCGGGTGACGAAGTTCTCACCTCGCCGGGGCGACTCGTGATTGAACAGGATGCCGTTGCAGGCGAACATGCCGTACGCCTCACGGTAATTGACGGTCATCCAGTGCGCGTAGACCTTGGAGACCCCGTACGGACTGCGCGGATGAAACGGCGTCTGCTCATTCTGCGGCGGCGGGGTCAAGCCGAACATCTCCGAGGTCGATGCCTGGTAAAAGCGGGTTTTGCGGCCGCTGGCCCGGATGGCTTCCAGGAGCCTGGTCGTGCCCAGCCCGTCCGTGTTGCCCGTGTACTCCGGTTGGTCGAACGAGATATGCACCTGGCTCTGGGCCGCCAGGTTGTAAATCTCGTCCGGCTGCACGGTCATCACCGTCCGGCTCAGGCCGCCCGAATCGGTCATGTCGCCGTAATGGAGGGTAAATCGGGCCCCCTCGAGGTGCGACGGGTGGGCATGCTCGAGGTGATCGATCCGGCTGCGGTTCATACTCGAGGACCGGCGCACCACGCCGTGCACCTCGTACCCCTTGTCCAGCAACAGCTCAGCGAGGTAGGAGCCGTCCTGCCCGGTGATGCCGGTGATCAGCGCGCGTTTCGCCACGGCCACAGTGTAACGACGGTCAAAGGTATTCGGTCTTGCCCATCTGCTTGAGGCGATCGACGATCAGCTTCACGTCCTGGGAACGGGCCTTTGGACAGATCAGGATGGCGTCTTCGGTCTCGATTACGACCATGTCCTCGAGGCCGACGGCAGCCACCAATTTGTTTGGCGAATGGATCATGCAATTCTTCGAGTCGATCAGGACCGAGTCGCCTTCCACGAAGTTGCCGGCCTCGTCCTGTTGCAGGATGTCGTGGAGGTCCGCCCAGGAGCCGAGGTCATGCCACTCGAACGTGGCGCCGACCACCAGCAGGTTCTTCGTCCGCTCGAGCACCGCATAATCGATGGCCTCCGTGGGGAGCAGGCTGTACGCGGCGTCCGCCTCCTCGGGGCGGCCCGCCTGCCGGGCGCGCTTTACGCGCTCCAACCCGGCGGACAGCTCCGGCGCGTGCTGGGCCATCTCGCTGAAGAGGACATCGACGGGCCAGCTGAACAGGCCGAGATTCCAGAGGTAGGAACCCGATGCTAAAAAGCCTTCGGCCGTTTTGAGATCAGGCTTTTCCACAAACCGGACCACTCGATATACCGCCGGCGCCTGATCGCCGTCGAGCGGCGGACCGACCTGGATGTAGCCGAAGGCGGTCGAGGCATACGGTGGGCGCAGCCCCACCGTCACCAGCGAGCGCTTCGCCTCCGCCCAGCGCGCCTCCGCCTCCAGGGTTTTCAGGTAGGCATCCTCGTCGTGACCGAGGTAGTGGTCGGCATGGACGGACAGCATCGTGGCGTTCGGATCGCGTTCCGCGATCGCGACCGCGGCCAGACCCAGCGCCGAGGCGGTCCCGCGCCGGGCGGGCTCGATGATGAACCGCTCATCGGGAAGGTCGGGCAGCTGCTCCCGGATGCCCTTCACCTGCGACCGTTCGGTCACGATATAGACGTTGTCGCTCAGCCGGCGGACCCGTTCGAGGGTCGACTGGAGCAGCGACTGCCGGCCGTGCAGAGTGAGCAGGTGCTTGGGCGACTTCTCGCGCGACCGCGGCCAGAGCCTGGTGCCGCTGCCACCCGCCAGGATCACGACATGCCTGGCCATCAGGCGGCGCTCCGCTCCAGCCGTCGCCAGTAATCGAGCGTGTCGCGCAGCATGCGTTCCCGCCGAATCTGCGGCCGCCATCCCGTGAGCCGCTGAAACCGCCGGGCGTCGCAGACATACACATCGGCCTCCGCGGTGCGCTTCCGCTCGGGATCCACTTCGAGCGTAATTTTGTGCCGTGTCATGGCCAGGAGAAGCGTGACGACCTCGCGCAGCCGGGGCGCGGTTCCGGAGCCGACGTTGTAGACCTCGCCCGGCTTGCCCTTCTCCGCGGCCAGCAGGTAGGCGCGCACGATGTCCCGTACATCGGTGAAGTCGCGCCGGGCCTCGAGGTTGCCGACCCGGAGAATCGGCGGCTGCTTCCCCAGTTCGATCCGAGCGATTTGCTGGGCGAAGCTCGCGATCGCGAAATGCGGCGCCTGCCGCGGGCCGGCGTGGTTGAACGGTCGCATCCGGATCGCCGGCAGGCCATGACTCAGGTGATATTGGAGCGCGAGCAGGTCCTGGGTCACCTTGCTCACCCCATAGGGTGTGATGGGGCGCAATGGGGTGGCCTCATCGAGCCGGCGCGCCCGGCCCGCCGGCCGGCCGTACTCGTCGCCGGAGCCGACCACCACGACCCGGGGCATGGGATCGAGCTTGATCAGTGCCGCCAGCAGGTTGGCCTCCAGGCCGGCGTTGGTCGCGATCGTCCCGGCGGGATCGTCCCAGGACGCCGCCGGGCTGCTGAGCGCGGCCAGGTGGAAGACCCACTGCGGCTGAACCTGGCGGACGAGGCTATCGACCCGGGGCCGATCGAGGAGGTCGACCTGGTGAGTCTTAACGCCCGGGGCCAGCTCCGCCCGCGGGTCGGGCTGGCTGTGCCGGGTGGTGCCGTGTACGGTGTGGCGCCGGCGCATCAACAGGTCGCAGAGATGGCTTCCCGCAAAGCCGTCGATGCCGGTGACAAGGACGGTCTTAGCCGTCCTGTGACTCCACCACCTGGAGCCGCTGGACTCCCGCCTCGGAGGCGAGCACGTCCGCCTTGTCGGTTCGTTCCCACGGCAGGTCGACATCGGAGCGGCCAAAATGGCCGTAGGCCGCGGTCTGCTTATAGATCGGTCGGCGCAGCTCGAGCTGCCGGATGATCTCCAGCGGGCTGAGGTCGAAGTACTTGTCGACCAGCTTCTCGATGGTGGCGACCGGGACCCGCTCGGTGCCGAAGGTCTCGACGAAAACCGAGACCGGCTTCCGGACCCCGATCGCGTAGGCAACCTGGATCTCGCAGTGGCTCGCCAATCCAGCCGCGACGACGTTCTTGGCCACGTAGCGGGCGGCGTACGCTCCCGAACGGTCGACCTTGGACGGATCCTTCCCGCTGAAGCAGCCGCCGCCGTGCCGGGCATAGCCGCCGTAGCTGTCGACGATGATCTTCCGGCCGGTGACGCCGGCGTCGGCCCTCGGTCCACCAAGGACGAAGCGGCCGGTGGGGTTGACGTGGATCGTCGACCGCTGGTCGAGCATCTTCGCGGGAACGACCTGCTCGAGGACGAGCTCTTGCAGGTCCTCCCGGATCCGTTCCAGGCTGACGTCCTCCGTGTGCTGCGCCGACAGCACCACCGTGTCGATGCGCTGCGGGCGGCCGTCGATGTATTCGATCGTGACCTGTGTCTTGCCGTCGGGACCCAGGTAGGGCAGGGTCTTGTCCTTGCGCACCCTGGCCAGCTGGCGAGCCAGCTGGTGGGCGAGCTGGATCGGCATCGGCATCAGCTCGGGGGTTTCGTCGCAGGCGAAGCCGAACATCATTCCCTGGTCGCCGGCGCCCCCGGTGTCGACGCCCTGGGCGATGTCGGGCGACTGCTTCTGGATCGAGACGATCACGCCACAGGTTTCGGCGTCGAAGCCGAATCCGGGGTGGTCGTAGCCGGCCTGCTCGATCGTGTCCCGAATGATGTCTCGCATTTCGACGTAGGTGTCGGTCGTGATCTCGCCGATGACGAAGGCGAGTCCGGTGGTCACCGCCGTCTCGCACGCCACCCGCCCCAGCGGGTCCTTCGCCATGATCGCGTCGAGGATGGCGTCCGAGATCTGATCCGCGATCTTGTCGGGGTGGCCCTCGGTGACCGACTCCGAGGTAAAGAGATGGTTGCGGCGATTCACCGGGTGCCCGACTCCCAACCGCTGAGATACTGCGCCTGCTCGGCCGTCAGGGAATCGATGGCGATGTGCATCGCGGCCAATTTTAGCCGAGCGATCTCGCGATCGATGTCATCCGGGACCGGGTAGACCTTCGGCTGGAGCTCGCGAGCGTGCGAAACCAGGTACTCGGCGCTCAACGCCTGGTTGGCGAAGCTCATGTCCATGACCGCGGCGGGATGCCCTTCGGCCGCCGCCAGGTTGACCAGGCGGCCCTCGCCCAACACAAAGAGCTTTCGGCCGTCTCGCAGCCGGTATTCCTCGAGCGACGGCCGGATGGTCCGCACGCTTTCGGCCATTCCATCCAACGCGCTCAGGTTGATCTCGTCATTGAAGTGCCCGGAGTTGGCCAGGATCGCGCCGCTCTTCATCGCCTTCATGTGTGGCTCATCGACGACGTTGATATCGCCGGTGACGGTTACGAAGAGATCGCCTTCCTTGGCCGCCGCCGCGATCGGCATGACGCGATACCCATCCATGACGGCTTCCAGTGCCCGGACAGGGTCGACCTCGGTGACGATCACGTGGGCACCCATGCCGCGGGCTCGCATGGCCAGCCCCCGGCCGCACCAGCCGTAGCCGCACACGACGAAGTTCTTGCCGGCGAGCAGCACGTTCGTCGCCCGGATGATGCCGTCGATCGTGCTCTGGCCGGTGCCATAGCGGTTATCGAAGAAATGCTTGGTCATGGCCTCGTTGACGGCGACGATCGGGTAGCGCAGAACCTTGTGCTCGGCCATGCTGCGCAGCCGGACCACGCCGGTCGTTGTCTCCTCGGTGCCACCGATCACGTCACCGATCAGGTCGGTGCGGTCCTTGTGGAGCGCTGCCACCAGGTCGGCGCCGTCGTCCATGGTCATCGTCGGCCGGTGTTCGAGCGCCGCGGCGATGTGGCGGTAGTAGGTCTCACTGTCCTCGCCCTTGATGGCGAAGACGCTGATCCCATGGTGGGTGACCAGCGAGGCGGCGGCCGCGTCGGCGGTCGAGAGGGGGTTGGAGGCGCACAGCACGAGCTCGGCGCCGCCGGCCTTGAGCGTGATCGCAAGATTGGCGGTCTCGGTCGTGACGTGCAGGCACGCGGAGAGCCGCTGACCCTTGAGCGGCTGCTCACGCTTGAAGCGCTCGCGGATCTGCTCGAGGACCGGCATCTCCTGGGCCGCCCACTCGATCATTCGCTTGCCGTCCTCGGCGAGCTTCACGTCCTTGATGTCGTAGCGCTGGGCAGGAATCGTCGCCATGGCTATGGGGTGCGGCTACCGTCGAGGGAAATCATGTCCACAAGGTTACTCAACCGCCCTTCGACCTCGGGGGTGTCGGCCTGCATGATGCGGCGCACGCTGAAGTCTTCCACGGCGAGCGAGCCGAGCACGCTACCGTACAGCATCCCGCGGCGGAGGACATCGTCGGACGCGTTCCCGGCACGCGCCACGGCGCCCAGCAGCCCGCCGGCGAAGGCGTCACCGGCACCGGTCGGATCCCGGACCGTCTCCAACGGATGGGCCGGCGCGAGGAAGACCCGATCCGGGGTGAAGAGCAGCGATCCGTTCTCGCCGCGCTTGATGATGACGGCGCGCGGCCCGTACGAGAGGATGTGGCGAGCGGCCGCCGGGAGAAAGCGCTGACCGGAGAACTGCACCGCTTCTTCGTCGTTGACGATCACGCAGTGGACGCGCCGGAAGACGCGCTCGAGACCCGGACGCGCTGTGTCGAGCCAGAGCTTGATCGTGTCGCAGGCGACGAAGTCTGCGTTCTCGACCTGGTCCAGGACGTCGAGCTGCAGCTCCGGCTGGATGTTGGAGAGGAAAACGATGCGCGAGCTCCGGTACGCGGGCGGAATCACCGGGTGGAAGCCGGCAAAGACATTGAGCTGCGTGTCGAGCGTTTCGCGCGCCTCGAGGCGGACGCCGGAATAGCGTGCCGTCCAGCGGAACGTCTTGCCGGTGCGGACCTCGAGTCCGCCGAGGTCGATGTTCCGCGACTCGAGGAGGGCGCGATGTGCCGCTGGGAAATCGTCACCGACCACGGCCACCAGCTGGATCGGAGCGAACATCGAACCGGCAAGGCAGAAGTAACTGGCGCCACCACCGAGGACCTCACTGGCGCTTTCCGTCGGGGTGTGGACGGTGTCGAGCGCGACCGAGCCGACCACGAGAATCGGTTGCACAGCGTCGCCCATGTCAGAGCTTCAAGTGCGACACGACGTTGTATTCCGACAGGTTGTCCGCGCCCTTGAGGAACTTGAGCTCGATGAGGAAGGAGATGCCGACCACCTTGCCGCCCAGTTGCTGGACCAGGCTGGCGGTCGTCCGAGCCGTGCCGCCGGTGGCGAGGAGGTCGTCGACGATGACCACCGATTGCCCCGGCTTGATCGCGTCCTTGTGGATCTCGAGCACCGCAGAGCCGTACTCGAGGGCATACGCCTCGGAGATCTTCTGCCCCGGAAGCTTGCCCTCTTTGCGCACCGGGATGAAGCCGGCGTGGAGCAGGTAGGCGAGGGCGCCCCCGAAAATGAAGCCGCGCGACTCGACCCCGACGACCAGCTCGACCGCCTTCCCCCGATAGGTCGCCGCCATCAGGTCGACGGCCTGGCGGAAGGCGCCGGCATCCTGGAGGAGCGTCGTGATGTCTTTGAAGAGGATGCCCTCTTTCGGGAAGTTGGGTACGTCCCGGATCTTGTCCGC
>DATBYO010000102.1:0-19468 GCA_036513655.1 Candidatus Dormiibacterota bacterium
GCCGCCGAGCCTGGCGATCCGCTCCGCGCCAGGTCGCAGCGCCAGGTGGTACGTGTTGCCAAGCAGCACCTGCGCGCCGAGGTCGCGCACCTCGTCGGGCGTCAAGGCCTTTACGGTCGCCTGGGTCCCGACGGGCATGAATGCCGGCGTGTCGATCACCCCGTGGGCCGTGTGCAAGCGCCCGCGCCTCGCGCCCCCCTCCTCCGCCAGCAGCTCGAACGACATCAGTTTCCCTCCCCCTTCGGGGGAGGGTCAGGGTGCGGGCTGGTAATCAACATGCAGTCGCCGAAGCTGTAAAAGCGGTATCGCCGCTGGATCGCCCGGGCATAGGCCGCGAGAACCCGCTCGCGGCCCGCGAACGCGCTCACGAGCATCAGCAGCGTGCTCTTCGGGAGGTGAAAGTTGGTCAGCATCGCGTCGACCACTAAAAACCGATGGCCGGGCAGGATCAAGAGCCCCGTCCATCCCTCCCCCGCCTTGACCCCTTCCTCGCTCGCGGCACTTTCGAGCACTCGAACGGAAGTGGTTCCGACCGCGACCACTCGCTTGCCATGCCGCTTCGTCTCGACGATGGCGCGCGCGGCGGTCTCGTCGATCCGGTACCACTCACGATGGATCGCGTGCTGGCTCGGATCGTCGACCCGGACGGGCCGAAAAGTGTCTATGCCGACGTGCAAGGTGACGAAGGCCACGCCCACGCCGCGCTGGGCCACGGCGGATAGCAACTCGGGGGTGAAGTGCAGACCTGCGGTGGGCGCGGCCGCCGACCCTTCCTCGCGCGCATAGACGGTTTGATATCGCTCCCGATCGCTGAGCCGTTCCTTGATATAGGGCGGCGTCGGCATCTGGCCGATGCGGCGGACCTCTAGCAACGGGTCCTTTACCCCATTGAGTCGCACGATGGCGGCCTCATCCGTTCGCTGCTCAACCGTGACGGCCAGCGGTGAGCTCTCGAACCGCACCTTGGATCCGGCCTCCAGCCGGCGGCCCGGGCGAATCAGCGCCTCCCAGCGGTGACGATCCCCACCGATCGGGCGGAGCAGCAGGACTTCGGCCTCTCCCCCATCGGCGCGCCGACCGATGAGGCGCGCGGGAAGCACCCGGCTGTCGTTCAGGACCAGCAGGTCGCCGCGATCGAGGTACTGGGCCAGGTCGCGAACCATGGCATCCGTGATCGCGTTGGCGCGCGGGTCGAGGACCAGCATCCGGGCCGCATCGCGCTCGGCCAGCGGATGCTGGGCGATCAGCTCCGGCGGCAGCCCGTAGTCGAAATCCGCGGTTCTCAGAAGAGCCGAGGCTGCTCGCCGCTGCTCGCCTTGACCAGGCCGAGATGGTCGTAGGCCAGCTTGGTCGCCACTCGCCCGCGCGGCGTGCGCGCCAGGAAGCCGAGCTGCATCAGGAAGGGCTCGTAGACATCCTCGACCGTCTCGGGATCTTCGGAGACCGACACCGCGATGGTGTCGAGGCCGACCGGCCCGCCTTCGTACTTCTCGACGATGGTCCGGAGGATCCGCCGGTCGATGGTGTCGAGTCCGAGCTCGTCGACCTCGAGCATCGCCAGCGCATCGAGGGCGATGCGCTCATCGATGCTCCCTCCCGCCCGAACCTGGGCGAAGTCCCGCACCCGCCGCAGCAGCCGGTTCGCGACCCGCGGCGTGCCTCGAGCACGGCTCGCGATCACCCGGGCGCCGGGATCGTCGATCGTCACCTTCAGCAACCGGGCCGAACGGATCACGATGGCAAACAGGTCATCGGCGTCGTAGAAGTACAGGGCGTAGGTGGCGCCGAAGCGGTCCCGCAACGGAGCGGACAGCATGCCCTGCCTCGTCGTGGCACCGATCACGGTAAATCGCGGTAACTGGAGACGGATCGGCTGGGCGCCGGCGCCTTTGCCGCTGACGAAGTCGAACTTGAAGTCCTCCATCGCCGGGTAGAGCGATTCCTCCACCGGGCGCGCCAGCCGGTGAATCTCGTCGATGAAGAAGATGTCGCGGTCGTCCAGGTTGGTCAGCATCGAGGCGAGGGCGCCCTGGTGCTCGATCGCAGGACCCGAGGTGGTCCGGATGTTGACCCCCATCTCGTTCGCCATGATGTTCGCGAGCGTTGTCTTGCCCAGCCCCGGCGGCCCGGCGATCATGATGTGCTCGATCGGCTCGTTCCGGCCTTTCGCGGCCGTGATCAGGATTTCCAGGTTAGCTTTGACCGCCTCCTGGCCGATGAATTCGGTCAATCGACGAGGGCGCAGGCTCCGATCGAACTCCTGGTCCTCGGTGCGTTCCTCGCCGGCGACGATCCGGTCGGTCATCCGCGATCCAGTCCCTTGAGCGCCACGGTGACCAGCTGCTCGACCGAATGGCTGCCGCCGTTTCCGGCGGTCGCCTGCCGGACGGCCTCCTTCGCCTCGGCCGGCGTGTAGCCGAGGCCGGTCAGCACCTCCAGGGCCTGCGCGACCGGATCGGCCCCGCCCGCGGTTGCCACTCGTGGCTCTTCGCCAAAGATCTCGTCCTTCAGCTTGCCCTTCAACTCGAGGACCACCCGGGCGGCCGTCTTCGGGCCGATGCCGGGAACGGTGGCGAGCAGGGCCGCGTCGTCCTGCAGCACCGCCCGCTTCAAGACGCGCAGTTCCGCCCGGCTGAGGATCGCCAGCCCGGCCTTCGGACCGATCCCTTTCACCGAGAGGAGCAGTTTGAAGAAGCTCAGCTCCTCCTGGCCGAGGAAGCCGAAGAGGCCGAGCGCGTCCTCCCTGACATACGTATAGGTATAGAGACGAACCCGCTCACCCGCCCGTGGCAGCTCCGCCAACGTGCGGGTGCCCACCGTTACCAGGTAGCCGACCCCATGGACGTCGACGATCACCGAGTCCGAGCCTCGCTGGGCGAGGATGCCCTCGAGGGTCGCGATCAACCGCGAACGCCTGCCGGGGCCCGGCTGACCAGCGTCCGGAGCCGGCCGCTGTGATGGTGGCAGATCGCGATGGCGAGCGCGTCGATGGCATCGTCCGAACGGGGTAGTTCCCGGGTGGCGAGCAACGACTGGACCATCTTCAGCATCTGGCCCTTCGTGGCCGCGCCGTAGCCGGTGACCGAAAGTTTGACCTGGTTGGGCGTGTACTCATGGACGTCGGCGCCCGCTTCCACGGCGGACAGCAGCGCCACGCCGCGGGCCTGGCCGACTGCCATCGCGGTCCGGACGTTTTTGCTGAAGAACAGTTCCTCGAAGGCGGCGGCTTGCGGATGCAGCTCGGCCAGCAGGGCTCGGAGCTGAACGGCGAGCAGGCCCAGCCGTTTTGGCTCGGATATGTTCGAGGGCGTCTTGAGCGTGCCGCAGGTCACGAGGGTCAGGCGGCCGTTCTGCCGGCGCACGGCGCCGTAGCCCGTGTCGGCCAGTCCTGGGTCGACACCAAGGACGAGGAGCCCGTCGGTGCCCTCGGGCCTAAACACGTTCGCTGATGCGCTCGAGGACGTCCGCCGGGACATCCATGTTCGAGTAGACCGACTGCACGTCATCGTGTTCTTCCAGGGCGTCGAGCAGCTTGAGGATGGAGGGCGCCGTCGACTCATTCAGCGCGACCAGCTGGGAGGCGTTCATCGTGACCTCGGCGGATTCGACCTTGTACCCCTTCTTCTTCAATGCCTGCTGGACCGACTCGAGCTTCGCGGGGTCGGTGACCACGTCAACCGTCTTGCCTTCGACGCGGGCGTCGCTCGCCCCTATCTCGATCGCTTCCAACCCGATCTCGTCCGGATCACGGCCGTTGGCATCGACCACGATCTGGCCTTGCCGCGTGAACATCCAGGCGACGCTCCCGGTCGTGCCCAGGTTGCCGCCGGCGCGGCTGAACAGATTCCGGATGTCACCGCTGGTGCGGTTGCGATTGTCGGTCAGCGTGTCTACCAGGATGGCGACGCCATGCGGGCCGTAGCCCTCGAAACGAAGCTCCTCGAGCGCGGCGCCGCCCAGCTCGCCAGTGCCCCGCTTGATGGCCCGCTGGACGTTGTCCTGCGGCATGTTGACATCGCGAGCCTTCTCCATGGCGAGCCGGAGCCGGTAGTTGCCGTCCGGGTTACCTCCACCCTCTCGCGCGGCGATGGTGATCTCCCGGGCCATCTTCGTGAATTGCTGGCCTTTTTTGGCGTCGGTGAGGGCCTTCTTGTGCTTGATCGAAGACCATTTGGAATGTCCGGACATGTTCTCCCCGTCGAGAGTTTAGCTCACCTTCAGACGCACGACTCGATGCGAGCCGCGCTGCAAGACCATGCCGTCGGTAGGCGTGACCTGGTCGTCTGCCGAGCCGACAGCCTGGCCGTTTACCGTGATGCCTTTCTGAGCGACGAGCCGTCGCGCTTCGCTCTTACTACTGGCCAGTCCTGCGTCCACGAAGAGTTGCGCAATTGATCGCGCGCCAGCTTTGACCTCGACGGTCGCCGGCCCCGCGGTGATAAAGCCACCGGACTCGCCGCGATACTCGCTCGGCACCGCGTTGGGATGGAACTGCTGGACGAGCCGCTCCGCCAGCCGCTGCTTGACGCCGCGGGGATTCTCGCCGTCGCGAAGCGCGCGCTCTTCGGCGGCCAGCGCCTCAGGCGGGATGTCCGTCGCCAGCTGCAAGTAGCGAGTGATCAGCTGATCGGGGACGCTCATCGCCTTGCGGTACATGACCTCGGGCGATTCGTCGATCCCGATGTAATTGTCCAGGCTCTTGCTCATCTTTTGCACGCCGTCGAGCCCCTCCAGTAGCGGCATCGTCTGGATGTCCTGCGCCGGCTGGCCATACGCCTCCTGGATGTCGCGGCCGACCAGCAGGTTGAACGTCTGGTCGGTGCCGCCCAGCTCGAGGTCGGACTTGACCGCGACCGAGTCGTAGGCCTGCAAGAGCGGGTACAGCAGTTCGTGCAGGCCGACTGGCCGGCCCTCTTTGGTGCGCTTGGCGAAGTCCTCTCTGGCCAGCATTCGGGCGACGGTGTAGCGGCTCGTCAATTGGACCACGTCCTCGAGACGCATCTTGTCGAACCACTCCGACTGAAAGCGGACCTCGGTCTCGCCCTTATCGAGAATCTTCCAGGCCTGATCCAGATAGGTCCGCCCGGCGGCATCGACCTCTTCCTTCGACAACTGGGGCCGGGTGACGTTCTGGCCGGAAGGATCGCCAATCCGAGCCGTCCAGTCCCCGATGATCAAGACCGCCTGGTGTCCGTGCTCCTGGTAACGGTGGAGCGCCCGGAGGACGACGGTGTGCCCGAGGTGGATGTCGGGGCGGGTTGGGTCGAGGCCCAGCTTGACGCGGAGCCGATCACCGCGCTCGATCCGGCCTTTCAAGTGCGCGCGGTCGATGATCTCTACCGCGCCGGTGGTAACCGCGTCCCAGGCGCCGTGATCAAGGTTTTGTCGTTTCTTCATCGGTCCGTCACGCGTTCTAGACGCGAGTATATCGGCGCAACTCGGGATTGACTGTGCTTTTTTAGCGAATCCAACCGTTATAGACGCGGTGTCGCCAGACAAGCACCGGTTTGCCCGACTCGCCGCGATCCGCGTGCTCACCATCAGCCGGATCAAGCGCCGTCGACGCGACGGCAAATTCGCCAAGGTGATTGTCGTGGGCTTGACGGTGGTGGGCCTGCTCGGCCTCGGTGGAGGCGCGGAGGCGGTCGACAAGTACCAGACCTACACCCGTGACCTGCCTAATCCCAGCTCGCTGAATGCGAAGGAACTGGCGCAGGCGACCAAGATCTATGACCGTAACGGCGTGCTGCTGTACGTCAAGCACACCGACGGAGTGATCCGCACCGTCGTTCCTCTCTCGGCGATCTCGCCTCACTTGATCGATGCCACCATCGCACTCGAGGACCGTACCTTCTACACGAACAACGGTATCGACGTCCGGCGGATCGTGGGCGCCGCCATCGCGGACGTCACCCACCAGCGCGCGGCGCAGGGCGGTAGCACGATCACGCAGCAGCTCGTCAAGCGGTTGTTTGTGGGAAGCGATACCTCGATCGAACGGAAGGTTCGCGAGGCCGTGTTGGCGCTCGAGATTCAGCGGCGCTTTTCGAAGAACGACATTTTGACGCTGTATCTCAATCAGATCTTCTACGGGCACGAAGCCTACGGCATCGAAGCCGCTTCCCAGACCTATTTCGCCAAGCCCGCGAAGGATCTCGATATCGCCGAAGCCGCGATGCTGGCTGCCATACCCAATGCGCCCTCGCAGTTCGACCCGCTCAACCTCACGACCTCGGCCAACGCCCGTAATCGCCAGCAACTGGCCCTCGCGGACATGCTGCGCGACCACTACATCAGCCAGTTGGAGTACGACAAGGCCATCAACGAGCCACTCAAGTACCAGGACGGCGCGATTCAAAAGGACCTCAAGGCGCCCTGGTTTGTGGACTATGTCCTGCGCCAGCTGAGCCAGGAGTACGGTGACGCCGTGGTATCCGGCGGCGGGCTGCGCATCACGACAACCCTTGACTACAACCTGCAGGTCATTGCCGAGCGGTCGGTCAACACCAACGTCAACCGTCCCGACCTCAAAGCGCGCAACGTCAACAACGGGGCCGCTGAGGTCATCGACCCCAACACCGGCCAGGTGCTGGCCATGGTCGGCAGCGCGAACTACTACGACCAGGCGATCGGTGGGCAATACAACGTCATCGCCGACGGCCAGGGCCGCCAGCCAGGCTCCTCCTTCAAGATCTACGAGTACGCCACCGCGCTGGCCAACGGCTACGCTCCCTCCACGCTCATCAACGACACCCAGGGCAAGATCGACGGCCACGCCTTCGTGGACTGGGACCATCGCAGCGAAGGCGTCATCACGATCCGGCGGGCGCTGGTCGAGTCGCGCAACATTCCGGCCATCCTCCTGCTGAAGCAGTTGGGCTACGACCGGGTCTTCCAGACGGCCCGCATGATGGGTCTGACCAGCGCGAACCTGACCCCGGAGCGGGGCCTGGCCCAGGCGATCGGTGCGACCGAGGTGCTGCCGATGCAGCACTTCAATGCGTACGGGGTGCTGGCGTCGGGCGGCATTTACCACGATCCGACCGTCATCCTCAAGGTCGTCGACAGCCAGGGAAAGGTGCTGCAAGAATGGAAGCCCGACCCGGGCGTCCGCGTGCTGCCCTCGCAGGTCGCCTACATGATCAGCGACATCCTGCGGCCTGTCGGTGCCGCCCTGAACATTAAGCGGCCCTTCGCGTCCAAGACCGGGACCACGGAGAACTGGCACGACTCCTGGCTGATCGGCTACAGCCCGGACATCGTCGTCGGCGCCTGGATGGGCCACACCTGTGCCGGCGGCTGCCCGTCGAATGTGAACTCGGACCTCAACGTTGTCTGGGGCGTCCAGGGAGCCGGCCTCATCTTCCGTGACATCTTCAATGCCTACGAGGCCAGCAAGCCGGTGCGCGATTTTGCCGTGCCCGATGGGCTCAAGAAGGTCGCGGTCTGCAAGGCCAGCGGGCTGCTCGCCACAGCCAACTGCGCCGGACAGACCATCACCGACTGGTTTATCGCCGGCACGGCACCCAGCCGTCCCGACGACTGGTACCGACCGGTCCGGGTCTGCACGACTGACGGCCTGCTGGCGACGCCGGACATTCCAGCCAACCTGACCACCGTGAAGACGTTCGTCGTCTATCCGCCGGGCTACCCCGACGACATGAAGGACAAGAGCAGCCCGCCGGTGCCCACCCAGAACTGCGCCCTGTTCACCGAAACGACCCCGCCAACGCTGACGCTCGCCCAGGCCCAACAGGCCGACGGAAGCGTGCTGGTCACCGCCACGGCGACCGATGATGAAGCGGTCAAGGAAGTCGACTTCTTCCTCGACGGGGCCAGCAAACCGCTCCGGTTGACCCAGGCCCCTTACACCTTCGTGATCAAGGGATCATCCGGGAGCAGCCACACGCTGGTCGTCCAGGCCTACGACTACAACCCCGCCAACGCCCCGGCCGCGCAGACCATCAACGTCACGCTCCCGTAGCGGTCAGCATTTCTCCCCTTTACTAATCACCCCTCCCCCTCTGGGGGAGGGCCAGGGTGGGGGCCCGTCCGGACACTGAAGGGCTGTCAACGATGGCAAAGCGGTAGGGCAGGTCAACCGCGCGCGAGATGCCGATCCGCCGCGAGACGGCCACCTCGCGATCCGGCACGGCCGCGCCGGCGGCCAGACCGAGCGGTCCGCGGGTGAAATCGCGGCCGTTGTCCTCGAGCGTCAGCCCGAAGGCCCGACCGATTTTGCCGGGACCGCTCAGCAACCGCGCTTCGGGCCCGCGGTCGCCGCGAGCCCGCATGATCTCCACGCCGGCGAGCGGCTCCAGCGCCCGAAGGAGCACCGCGCCGGCGGTGCCCGGGGCCTCGGCCGTGATGTTCAGGCAGTGATGCATTCCATAGGTGAAGTAGACGTAGGCATACCCGGCCGGGCCAAACATCACGGCGTTGCGGACCGTGCGGCCGCGGAACGCGTGCGATGCCGCGTCCGCCGCGCCGGTGTAGGCTTCGGCCTCGACGATGCGGCCGGCCAGCAGGCCTTGCGGTGTCTTGTAGAAGAGAACCCGCCCCAGCACGTCGCGAGCCAGCACCACCGGATCCCGGGCGAAGAACCCGCGGGTAAGACGGGGTGTGGTCAGGGCTCGAGGCACGCCGCGGCTGAGTCTAGTGGCCCAGGAGCTGCGTGAAGTAACTGCTGATGCTGCTGGGCAGCACGAGCGAAAAGATCGTCCGGGTCAGCGGCTCGAGGCCGTAGAAGTGCGGCGCGAGCAGCGAATTGTTGAACCAATCCTGGGCGGTCAGAAAGGCCGGCGGGTAGGCGTACCCAGAGGGCAGCTGGGACCGCACGATGCCGACCCCGATGATCAGCGTCACCGTGACCTCGAAAGCGCCGACGACCGCGCCGGCCAGCGTCCCGGTCAGACGGTCGAACGCCGGCGCGATCATGGCATCGAGGTGGCGCTGATAGACGGCGCCGAGCACCTCGAAGAGAACGATGGCGCCGGTCACGATCACGGTGTAGGTGATCACGTGGGCCCAGAGAGCCGAGGTGATACCAAACGAGTTCGCGATATAGGTGGACGTGTTGGCGCTGGTCAGGGTCGCCGCCCCGATGCCGGCGAAGAGCCCGGCGAACGCGACGATCCGCCGGACGAGGCCGAATGCCCAACCCAGGCCAATGTTGAGCAACAGGATGACGACGATGACCAGGTCCAGGAAGTTCATCAGGATCGCACCTCGGCCCCAAACTCCTGTTTCAGGCCGTCGATGATGCGCTGCTGGACCGCCGAAACCTCTTCGTTGGTCAGGGTCCGGTCATCCGCCTGATAGTGCAGGCGAAACGACAGGCTTCGGGCGCCAGCCTCCAGCTGGGGCCCCTCGTATTCGCTCAGCATAGAGATGTCCCGCAACGTGTAACCGCCCCGCTGGCGGATAACTTGCAGGACCTTACTGGCCGCGATCTTGCCGCGAATCACCACCGTAAGGTCCCGCCGGACGCCCGGAAAGCGCGGTAGCGGACGGGCCTGCGGGGTTCGCTGCCCGCCTCCCGCGAACCTTTCGAAGAGGACCTCGGCGACCAGCGCACGGCCAGGCAGCCCAAGCTGCGCCAGCACCTCCGGGTGAACCTCCCCGACGATTCCGATCGGCTCCCCTTCGTCGAGGATTTCGCCCGTCCGCCCGGGATGGAAACCGGCAAACCTGCCGGCGTTCGCGCTGGAGAACTCGGCTTGCCTGACGTCGGTTGATGGCATCGCGAAACGATCGCGCACGGTGGCAAGCGTCGCCTGGAGGCTGCGCAATTCGGCCGCCGCCGCATCGGCGCCCCCGGCTGGAACGTGGGCGGCCATCGCCATCACCTGCGGCTCCTCGACGGCATCCGCTTTGGTTTTCCAGAACACGGCACCGAGCTCGAACAGGCGCGCGCCCCCCTGGTCCTGACGAGCATTGAGGGCGAGCGCCTCCAGGAGACCGGGGAGCAGGCTCCGACGGAGCCCGTCGCGGTTTTCCGCCATCGGGTTCTTGATTCGGATCGGCGACGAGCTCGCCATCGACATCGCGATCTCGGGCGTTCCGGCAACGCTCACCATGCTGCCGGTTACAGCCTCATCGAGCTCACGGCCGGCGAGCACTTCACGCGCCGTCTCGTCGGCATCCCGGCGCTGATGCAGGTCGCGAACGGGGGTGCGCGCCCCCGGTAGGGTGCTCGGGACCCGATCGTAGCCATAGATCCGACCAACTTCTTCGACCAGGTCCTCGGGGATCGAACAGTCGAGCCGGAACTCCGGAGGCTGGACGCGCAAGAGGCTGCCGCTGCGATCCACCTTGAAGCGGAGGCGTTCCAGGATGCCGGCCGCATCGGCGAGCTCGACCTTGACGCCCAATACGCGCTCGATCCGATCGGCCGCAATCTCGATCGTGACCGGCTTGAGCGGACCCGGATAGACATCCGTTGCCGCGGTCGCGGTTCCACCCGACAGCTCCGCGACCAGAGCGGCGGCCCGCTCGACCGCCGGCTGGCTGAGCGCGGGGCTCAGCCCCTTTTCGAAACGCGACGAGGCCTCGGTGCGCAGCCCAAGCATTTGCGCCGTACGCCGGATCGAGCGGGGATCCCAGGTGGCGGCCTCGAGAAAGACCTCGGTCGTTCCCTCCTGAACGGCGCTGGCGGCGCCACCGATGATGCCGGCGATCCCCTGGGCCCGTTCCGTGTCGGCCACCACCATGTCGCGCGAGGTCAAGCGTCGCGTCTTGCCGTCGAGGCAGGCAACTTCTTCACCGTCGCGCGCCCGACGAACCACGATCCGGCCGTCCTTGAGACGTCGGTAATCGAACGCGTGCATCGGCTGCCCGCTCTCCAGCATCACGTAGTTGGTGATGTCGACGATGTTGCTGATCGGCCGGACGCCCGCGGCCCGCAGCCGCGCCTGCATCCATGGTGGCGAAGGCGCGACGGTGATCCCGGTGACCAGCCGCCCGACAAACCTTCGGCAACCGTCGGGCGCGTCTATTCGCACCAGATCCCGCGCGGCTGTCCCACCGGTCTTTTTAAAGCTCGGCTCCTTGACGGACAGGTTGAAAATGGCGCCAATCTCCCTGGCGATCCCCAGGTGACAGAGCAGATCGGGCCGATTCGACTTGATCTCGAGCTCGAGGATGGTGTCACGCGGAAAGAGTTGGCGGACGTCTTCGCCGAGAGGGGCGCCTTGATCGAGAATGAGGATTCCGGCCGCATCCTCGCCGAGACCGAGTTCGATGGCGGAACACAGCATGCCCGCCGATGGAACACCAAGAAACGTTTTCGTGTCGATCCGCCGATCGCCGAGGCGCGACCCCGGCGTTGCATAGGGTACCCGGTTGCCCGGGGCGATGTTCCAGGCGCCCGTCACGACGTCGACAGTCGCGCCCCCGGTCGTGATGGACGCAATCTGATTCTTCGTCGATCCGGGAAGAGGCCGCAGACTCTTGATCTCGGCGACCACGACGCCCTGGAAGTCGACGTCCTGCTGAACGATCCGGTCGACCTCGTTGCCGGCCAGCGTCAGCCGCTCGGCCAGCGTGGGTACATCGATCGGGATATCGACGTAGTCCTTGAGCCAGTTCAGTGAAATCAGCATCAGAACTGCCTCAGGAAACGGACGTCGTTCTCGAGGAACAGGCGGAGGTCGGTGACGTTGTACTTGAGCATTGCCAGCCGATCGAGGCCGGCGCCGAAGGCAAAACCTGAGTAGGTTTCTGGATCGATGCCACCATTGCGAAGCACCTGCGGATGCACCATCCCGGCGCCAAGGATCTCGAGCCAACCGCCCTTGCAGCTGCGGCAACCAGCACCGCCGCAAATGCCGCAGGACACCGCCGCACCGATGCTCGGTTCCGTGAATGGAAAATGATCGCCCACGATCCGAATGCGCCGGTCAGGGCCGAACAGCGAGCGCGCGAAATACTCGATCGTTCCCTTCAAGTCTGAAAGGCGGATATCGCGGTCGACGACGAGGCCCTCGACCTGATAGAACTGCGAACCGTGCGACGGGTCCGTCGCATCCCGCCGGTAGACGGCGCCGGGGGCGATGATTCGGATCGGCGGCTTGTGGCTCTGCATGTACCGGATCTGCACCGGTGAGGTGTGCGTCCGGAGCAGCAGGTCATCAGCCTCGACGTAGAAGCTGTCCATCGTGTCCCGCGCGGGATGATCCTTCGGGATGTTAAGCGCCTCGAAGTTGTGGAACTCGTCTTCCGCCTGGGGCCCCAGGGCGACCTCGTAGCCGAGCTGGGCGAAGATAGCCTTCACCTCGCGCAGGATCAGCGTCAAAGGATGCAGGTGGCCGCGGCGTACCGGGTTGGGCACGAAGGTCATGTCGACCCACTCGGTATCGCCCAGTCCGGTGCGGCGCTTGGCTTCCAGCCCGCCCATGCGCTCGGCGATCCACTGGAAGACGTCCTCCTTCAGCCGATTGGCGTTCGCCCCGGCAGCGGCACGGTCGGCCGCCGGCAGGCTGCCGAGCTGCCTGAGGATGGTGGTGAGCTCGCCCTTCTTTCCCAACAGGCTCACGCGGAGGTCCTCGAGTGTCTTGTGATCGGTCGCCGACTCGATGCGCTCGCGCGCACTCGCTCTGAGCCGCTCGAGGTCCCCCGCGACACCCTGCTTCATTCCGTACAAACCTCCAGGCGCGCCCTTTTGATCAATCGTCTTGGAGGCCGGCGGTCGGGTGGCGGGAGCTGGGTGGCGCTAGCTCAGCTCGTGCCGGCCCCGGGCCGGCCAGGTAAAGATGAAGGGCTGGCTCTCGCGCATGTTGCACGACATGTTACGCCTTGGGACCGCCCTTGGCGACGGCGATCAGCTCACTGAATGACTGGCTATCGCGAACCGCGAGATCCGCAAGCATCTTGCGGTTGATATTCACGCCGGCCAGCTTGAGACCGTGCATGAACTGGTTGTACGGCATGCCCTGGCTGCGCGACGCGGCGTTGATCCTGGCGATCCAGAGCTTGCGCATGTCGCGCTTGCGCATCCGCCGGTCCCGATAGGCGTACTCGAGCGCGTGGAGCACGGCTTCGTTGGCGGGTCGGAACAGCGTCCGGTGCGTCATCCTGAAGCCCTTGGCCAGGTTGAGGATCTTCTTGTGGCGCCGCCGGGCCGGCACGCTGCGCTTTACGCGTGGCATCTCAGTCCCGCTCCTTCATGTAGGGCGCCGCCCGGCGCAGCCGCCTGGCGTCTTTCCCGGTCAGCACGAGCAGCTTGCTGTACTGCCGCTTCCGGCGGGGACTCTTGTGGCCAAGCAGGTGGCTCTTCTGCGCGTGCGGCCGCATGATCTTGCCGGTCTTGGTCATCCGGAACCGCTTGGCCGAAGCGCGATGAGTGCGAAGTTTTGGCATCGAACGCTCCTTAACTCTTTGGCGGGGGGGCGGCCGCGGCACCGGCCGGCGCCAGGATCATGATCATGTTCCGGCCTTCTAGCAGGGGCATCCGCTCGACCGTACTGATGGTCTTCAATTCGAGCGCCATCCGATCCAGCAGTTTCTTGCCGATATCCTGATGCACCATCTCGCGGCCGCGGAACATGATCGTCAACTTGACCTTGTCGCCTTCTTCCAGGAACGACTTGACGGCGTGGAACTTCGTCTGGAAATCATGCTCGCCGATCTTTGGACGGAGTTTCATTTCTTTGACCTTGATGACGTTGTGCTTGCGGCGTCCATCTTTCTCTTTCTTGATGCTCTCGAATTTGAACTTGCCGTAATCCATGATCCGGGCCACCGGCGGCTGCGCCTGCGGCGCGACCTCCACCAGGTCCATCTCCCGCTCGACCGCCAGGGCCTTGGCGCGATCGATGGGCAGGACACCTAACTGCTCGTTGCGATCGTCGATGACGCGGACTTCGCCGGCGCGGATCTGGTCGTTGATTCGTAGTTCCCTAAAAGCCGTGGATCAAGCCTCCTTCGATCACAAAAAAAGATAGCCCTGAGGCTATCTTGGTCCGATTGACCTCTTCGGCGCCTGCCTGGAGGTGAGAGTTCGGACAGCCTCTCTTGGCAGGCGCGAGTATATCACTCCAGTGGAAGCTGCGCTTCGCGCTCGAGCCGCGCCAAAAACTCGTCCGTCCCGACTGACTCCTGATCGCCACCCTCCCGCCGCCGAATGTTGAGTGAGCCCGCCTCCAGCTCCTTGTCGCCGACGACGGCCATGTACGGAACCTTTTGCAGCTGGGCGTCACGGATCTTGGCCTGCATGCGTTCGCTTCGGCCGTCGACCTCGACGCGCAGATCCCGCT
Source organism: Candidatus Dormiibacterota bacterium (assembly GCA_036513655.1). Lineage (GTDB taxonomy): Bacteria > Chloroflexota > Dormibacteria > CF-121 > CF-121 > CF-13. Next base: position 14,256 of record DATBYO010000102.1, read on the forward strand.
GCCGGAACCGGTCGGCGAGCTTGCCAACGGCCTCCAGGTGCCGGTCGGCGATCGGGATGAAGACGAGCTGAACGGGCGCCAGCCAGGTCGGAAAGGCGCCGGCGTAGCGCTCGATCAGGTAGGCCATGAACCGCTCCATCGACCCGATCGGCGCTCGGTGGATCATCACCGGCCGCTCCATCGCCTGGGAGGACGTGACGAACTCGAGGCCGAAGCGCTCGGGCATCAGGAAGTCGATCTGGTTCGTGGAGAGACTGAACTCGCGGCCAATGGCGTCCTTGATCTGCACGTCCAGCTTGGGGCCGTAGAAGGCGGCTTCGCCCGGCGCTTCGACGAACGGATGCCCCGAGGCGCGCAGCGCCTCGCGGGCGGCGTCCTGGGCACGCTGCCAGACCGCCGGATCGCCCATCCACTTATTGCTGACGTCGTCCCGGAGCGAGAGGCGGAAGTGGAAGTCGGTGATGCCGAAGGCCCGATAGACCTGCAAGATCAGCTGGATCACGCGCTCGAATTCCTCGTTCAGCTGGTCGGGCCGGCAGAAGATATGCGCGTCGTTGATGGTGAAGGCGCGGACCCGGATCAGCCCGGAGACCTCACCCGACTTCTCGTAGCGGTAGACGGTTCCGAGCTCGGCAATCCGCACCGGGAGGTCGCGGAAGCTGTACGCCTTCCGCTGAAAGACCCGGATGTGATGCGGACAGTTCATCGGCCGCAATTGCCACTCCTCGTCCTCCATCTCCGAGGGCGCGTACATCGAGTCCCGGTAGCGGTCGAAATGCCCGCTCATCTTGTAGATCTCGAGACGGGCGATGTCCGGCGTCTTGACGTGCTGGTAGCCCTGTCGTCGCTCCAGCCGCAGGATGAAGTCCTCCATCTGCCGCCGAATGGCCGCACCCTTGGGGGTGAGTAACGGCAGCCCACGGCCGACCATCTCGTCGACCAGGAAGAGATCCAGATCCTTGCCCAGCTTGCGGTGGTCGCGCTTGGCCGCCTCCTCCAGCATCTTCAAGTGGTCCTCGAGTTCCGCCTCGGTGGGGAACGCGGTGCCATAGATGCGGGTCAATTGCTGATTCTTCTCGCTGCCCTTCCAGTAGGCGCCCGCGATCGACAGCAGGCGGAAGGCGCCAAGCTTCCCCGCATTCGCGACATGGGGCCCCAGGCACAGGTCGACGAAATCCCCGGTTCGGTAGAGACGGGCGGTCGCGTCGGTGACCTTGTCGGCGATCAGCTCCACCTTGAGCGGCTGGTGCAGCCGTTCGAAGAGGGCGACCGCCTCCTCCCGTGGCACCTCTTCCTTGACGAACGGCGCGGCCCCCTTGACGATCTCGCGCATGCGCGCCTCGATCTTCGGCAGCTGCTCGGGCAAGAGCCGCTCCTTGAAGGCGAAGTCGTAGTAGAAGCCCTCGTCGGTTGCCGGCCCGATGCCGATCACCGTTCCCGGAAAGAGATCGAGCACCGCCGCCGCCATCACGTGGGCCGTCGAATGACGCAGGGTCTCGAGGTCGTCGCTCATGGCTGACCCCTCATAGGTGCAGCCGATTATACGGAGCGAGTTCGAGCGGAACCGAGTTAGCTAGACAGCCCGAAGTCGCTGGAGGCCGGCCGGGATATCTTCCCGGCCGAAGGTTCGATCGTCGAGCGACGCCTCGATGTCTCGATGAACCTGGAAGATGATGGAGAGCTGGTGCGCCAGGGGAACGATCGGGGCCCGCCGGGCCTGGCGTCGAAGCCGCTCTTGACGGTTGGGGTCAATGGCACAGCAGCTGATGCTGCAATACTTGGCCGTGGCCTTCTTGACGGATGCTTCGCATCCCGGCCGGGCGCAGATCTTGAGCGAAACAGTTTGCTTCAAACCGTGAGCGATCCCCAATGGTTCCTCCCTCGTGTCGCGGTCCCTGCCGAGACCGGTCTCCCCTGACGCGTTACTGATTATGCTCGCCCCTTCGAGCGTGTCAAGCATCGGCTGTGCTTATCCACATCGTCGGGCCATCAAGAGGATTAGCTGGGGATAAGACCGCGCAAGGATCAACGGAAGTCGAGGACATGTAAAGAAAACGCTAGCGGCTTTGGCGGCGGCTTAGCTTTGCCGGCGGCTTATGCGGTGACTAGAGTGGGGTCGAGGCGATGCGCGGTTTGAGTTTTCCCTCGCGACGCTGCTGGAGCAAATCGCCCACCAGCCGGGGAAGCGCCGCGGCGTCGTCGACGCCGCGAATCCAGACGCTATCGGCGCCGAACTTCCTGGCCCGTCGCACCTGGTGAGGCAGCGTGGAGAGCGCGATCATCACCGGGCGTTCGAAACCCAGGGCCCCGGTGAGGACACCAAAGACGTAGGCGGTGTCCGCTTCCCAGATCGCCATGTCGATGAGGACCGCCTCAGGCTGGAACCGCTCGCACAATTGCTGGACATCCTGGTTGGGCAGTGCAGTCTGGCCCCGGTAGCCGGCATCCGCAAACAGCTCCTGATAGGCGATGGCCTGGCGCGGGTCGTTCTCGAAGATGAGCACAGCGGTCGCGCTTGAGTCGCCGTCTGGGGCGGTGGCCATGGTCGAGCGAAATTATTGCATGCGCCAAGGCCGTAAGCCATCCGGCCCAGCCGCGTTAACACAGTGGAATCGCCCTTCGCTCAATCCCCGGCTCACACCCGGGGATTTTCTTTTTCAGCGCGCGAGCCAGGCACCCAGTCGCTGGCCGTCGAGGTTACCCCCGCTCAGGATGGCCACCACCGGCCGCTCGATGGCGGGATCAGCCAGCAGTGCGGCGACGGCGGCGGCCCCAGCGGGCTCGACGACCAGCTTGGCCCGCCGCACCACCATCGCGATCGCTTCGATGAGCGCCTCATCGCTGACGGTGCGTATCTCGTCGACGTAGCGTCGGATGATCGCGAGGTTGAAGGGGCGCGTGTAGGGCGCCGCCAGCCCATCCGCGATCGTGTCCAGACGAGATGGAGCGACCGGATGCCCGGCGGCCAGGCTCTCGTTGACCACGGGAGCCTGTTCCGGCTCGACACCGATGATGCGCGCCTCCGGCCGGTTGTGCTTGATGGCGACCGCCACGCCCGATATCAGGCCGCCGCCACCGACGGGAACGATCACCGTTCGAAGGTCTGACACGGACTCGAGGATTTCGAGGCCCACCGTGCCCTGCCCGGCCGCGACCGCCGGATCGTCGAAGGGGTGCACGAGGTGCAGGTCCCGGGCGCGCTGCTCGGCTTCGAGCCGCTCTTGCCACAGCGCCAGCGGCGTCAGCACGATCTCTGCCCCGTAATGACGGATCGCCTCGAGCTTGGTGACCGCGGCGTCCTCCCTGACGACGACCACGCACGGGATCCCAACCGCCTTCGCCGCGAACGCCAGCGCCAGCCCGTGGTTCCCGGCCGACAGCGTGATGACGCCGCGCCGGCGCTGGGCGGGACTCAACTGGAGAACCGCATTCACCGCGCCCCGCACCTTGAACGATCCGGTGCGCTGGAGGTTTTCGGCTTTCAGCCAGACGCCGGCGCCGGCGAGCGCCTCACTCGATAGGGTCGGCGTCTTCCAGACGTGGGGCTGGATCCGGTCGGCGGCGGCTCGGATGTCATCCAGCGACAGGACGCCGGCTTCCACCGCCATGCCTAGACCGTACGAGGTTTAGGGCAGCCGAGGGCCGTGCAACAGGACATAATCGAGCAGCTGAGCCAGCCAGCGGCGGAAGCGGGTAGCCCGGGAGGCCATGTCTTTACAACGGCGGAATCCCTACGAGTTGGCACACCAAGTTAACAGGCTGGTGGGCGCAACAGGAGTCGAACCTGTGACCTCTTCCTTGTCATGGAAGCGCTCGTACCAACTGAGCTATGCGCCCGTAACGGACGCGATTATACCGGCGCTTTGCCGTCCGCCGACAGGTTTGGGGGAACCAGGGGACTGCGGCGGCCGGCCAGGGCTGAGATCAGGCCGCTCGCCACGAGCAGAGATCCCATGCCGAAGATGACCCAGGTCACGCCGAAGAGGTCGGCAAGCCCGCCGGCCAGCAGGATCGGGATGGCGACGGCCGCGTTGACCACCGTGAACATGGCGCCGAAAATTCGGCCGCGGAGCTCGGCTTCGGTCTTCTCCTGCAGGACGGTGAAGGCCGGGATGAAGAGCATTCCGAATTCCAGGCCGCCGATGAACCCGAACACCACCGGAAATCCGACCAGCAGCCAGCCGACCCCCAGCTGTTGCAGCAGGTAAGGCACCACGGCCATCAGCATCAGCGTGGCGCCGGCCGAAAGCAGGCCGCCGATCAGGAGCCGGCTGCGCCGGAAGTGACGGCCGTACTGGCCAAGGTAAAACGCCGCCGCCAGCATGCCGATCACGGCCGGGGCCAGGAAGAGGTAGACGTCGGTGGCCTGCAAATGCAGCACCCGGCTCATGTAGCTGGGCGCCAGCACAAAGATGGAGAAGATCACCGCAATCGTCAGGCTCAACTGCATCACGGCGAACCGCACCAGCGGCCGAGCCGCGATGTACGAGATGCCCTCGCGGAGCTCGTACAGGATGTCCGTTTTCTCCGCCAGGGCCTGATGGGTGCGGGCGTGCAGGTCCGTCCTGACGAGGTAGATCAGCCAGGCCGCGAGCAGGAAGAGCGCGGCGGCGATCCAGTACGGGGAGTCGGTGCCGAGGAAGCGGACGGCGAGGGTCGACAGCGGTACAGCGATCAGGAGGGTGACGATGACGGTGCTGGTGAACATCGAGGTGGCCGTCATCAACTCTTCGGTTCCCACGATGAACGGAATGGAGGCGGCCTCGGCCGGCGCGAAGATCTGGCCCACGGCGGCAAATAAAAAGATGATGACGAAGAAGTGCCAGGTCACATGCTCGAAATAGGGGGTGACCTGACTCAGCGGGATCAGCAGGATCAATGCGCCACGAATCGCATTCGTGAAGAACATCAACCGCTTCTTGTCGTGCCGGTCGGCGTATACCCCGGCGAGTGGACTGAGGAAGACCGAAGGAAAGGTATAGGCGAGGAAGAGCGCCGCGCCGTGCGTACTGGCGTGGCTGATGCTGTAGGTCAGGATCAGCAACGCGAACATCAAGAACTTGTCCGCGAGCTGCGAGGCAACCTGGGCTGACCAGATCAGCCGGAAATCGCGATTGGCGAGCACCGTCCGAAACCCGGGACGAGGAAGGATGATCTCGCGCGGGTCCGCGCCGACCTCGTCTGGTCCCTTCAAGGCGCCTAAATCGTAGCTA
>DATBYO010000103.1:0-8294 GCA_036513655.1 Candidatus Dormiibacterota bacterium
CGGTTCCGGCGATGATCGTCACCGGCGAGCCCGGCTGGATCGGGAGCTCCAGCATTCCCGGGGCGAAAAGGTCCTCTTCAGCGTCGAGCGCCCGCTCTCGTTCCGCGGGGTGTTCGACACGAATCCAGGTGGGCGATTCGCTGGGGCTCCCGACCGGTCGCGCCTCCAGGTACGTCGTCATTCCATCCAGTGACACTTTCCAGCCATGATCTAACCGACGCACGTCTGGGCTTCCACGCTTGGATCGCTGAAGATCGGCCGGCCGATGAGCAAAGAAGGGTTGAACGCGCAGGGTGACGGGCCCGCCAATCAGCAGTCGGTAGCTGATGACCGTACGGTTGCGGCCCTGCTCCATCCAAATCCGCCGCTCGAGCACGCGACCCTCTATCCCCCACCGAAACACCGGCAACATCCCATCGAGGCGCATCTCCGACGGAGTTAACAGCGGCTCGGGCTCACCGTCCGGCCCGAGAAGTGACACGTACAGTTCCGCGAGCAGGAGGACGCGCTGCACGGGCGGCCGCAGGGCCGCCATCAAGAGCCCGTGGTAGCGGCGCGTATTGGGCCCTGCGACGGTCCCGCTGGCGTAACCACCGAGTCCGTTCGTGACCAGCCACTCGCGCGTGAGGTCGCGGCATGCTTCGGCGTCGAGCCGGATCACAAAAGGTCGGCGGGCAGCCTGTCCGGCACCACTGGCTGCGCCGACTCGGCAGCTTTTCGGGCCGCCACCGCGGTGGCCAGGCTGGGCCAGGCGTCGACCCCGGCCACCCGTGGCAACCGATCTTCCAGGATGGCCGAGACCAGGTCGACCATGCCGGCCCGAATGGTTTCTCGATAGACGTGCTCTTTGGCTGACTGGCCTCCGAGGCTGGCGCGTAGCCGTACCCGGCGGGTCACACCCCTGCTCTCACCGCGAGCGCGCCACGGTCTGCGGCTTTCGTACGTCTCGACTCCCAGGATCTCCACGCCTTCGTCACCGGACGGCCGGTAGCCCGGCACCAGGAGAAGTTCCCCTTTTGTTCTCGGGAGGTCCTCGAGCAGCCCGAGTCCCTGGTCGTCGGTCCAGACCTCCAGGTCGAGGTCGACAGGGATCCAACCGGTCAGTTGGCCGTGAGCGAAGCCCCAATCCAGGGTGACTCCCTGGTACTGCGCACGGTTCGGGTGCGTGAAGGCATGCAGGAAGCTCGCCGTTGCCCCGCCTTCGTAGGCGGACGTCGCCGCCACGGTGTCGATCGGACCTCCGCCAGGTCGCTGAACCTGGAGCGCCTGAACGGCCAGAGGATGACTCCCCATCATTAGGTCGCAGACATCGAAGAAGTGGACGCCATGCTCGACAAAGATCCCACCGCTGATGGCGTCGTCCCAGAACCAATGGTCCAGGGTGAGGTCTTCGTCTGCGGCGTGATTTTCCAGGCCAAACCGACGCAGCCGACCAAGCAGCGGACCATTCCCTGTCGGCATCGATGCGAGGCGGTCCAGCAGACCGTAAAGCGGGTTCCAGCGCATGACATAGTCCACGGCGAGCCGCACGCCCGCATCGCGGACGGCCCGAAGCACCGAGGTCGCGTCGTCGATCGTCGTGGCCAGCGGCTTCTCGCAGAAGACATGTTTGCCGGCTGCGGCTGCCGCCAGCGTCATTGGCGCGTGCAGCGCCGGAGGCGTGTTGATCGCGACCAGGTGGACGCCCGGGTCGGCGAGTAAAGCCTCGTAATCCGGGTAGGCCGTGACTCCAAACGCGGCGGCAGTGCGCTTTGCGCGGCTCTGGTCCCGGTCGGCTACGCCGGTCAGCGCCAGATTGGAGATAGTCGCAAACGCGGTCAGACAGAATTCGCCAAAACGACCGCAGCCGACCATACCTAGTCCCAAGCGACCGGGGATGGGCGGCGTTGACTGGTTCATTTGAACGAACGCTGAGATCGAAGGGTTAGCTGAAACACATCTTTAGTGCTAGGGTCGAATTAAGCGAATCCCCTGACTTCCGACGAGTCGCGTCTCTTAGAGGCTGGCACTCTAAAGGAAGGGTACCGATGTCTAGCTCACGCCATGTTTTCCTCGCAGCTGTCGTCGCCCTCAGTCTTGGCATAGCCGCGTGTGGAGGCAGCAATCTGGCCGCTACGGGCAGCGCCAAGGGCGCAATCAAGATCTGGTACTCCAACAATGCCGAAGAGGTGAAGTGGGGTGACGCCGTTGTCGCCGCCTGGAACCAGAGCCACGCGAGCGAGCAGGTGACCGCCGAGCAGATCCCGGCCGGCAAGAGCTCCGAGGAAGTGATTGGCGCCGCCATCACCGCCGGCACGACCCCGTGCCTCATCTTCAACACGGCACCCGCAGCGGTTCCCCAGTTCCAGAAACAAGGCGGCCTCGTCAACCTCAGCAGTTTCTCCGATGGGAGCTCCTTTATCGAGGGGCGCACGGGTGACCGCGCTGGGCAGTACAAGTCTCCCGACGGCAGCTATTACCAGATGCCCTGGAAGGGCAACCCGGTGATGATCTTCTACAACAAGGACATCTTCACCAAGGCGGGCCTCGATCCGGCCAACCCGGCGCTCAAGACCTATGACGAGTTCCTGAGCACCGCCCAGACGCTGGTGACCAAGGGCGGCGTCAAGGCCGCGATCTGGCCAGCGCCGAGTTCAGAGTTCTACCAGCCGTGGTTCGACTTCTATCCGCTGTTCATCGCCCAGAGCAAAGGCAAGCAGCTGGTCGAGAAAGGAGTGCCGCAGTTCAACAACGCTGACGGTCTGGCGGTCGCCAACTTCTGGAAGCAGCTCTACGCAAAGAATCTCGCCCCCAAGGAAGCGGCACAGGGCGATGCGTTTGCCACCGGCCAGAGCGCGATGGCGATCGTGGGGCCATGGGCGATTGCCGTCTATGGCGGCAAGGTGAAGTGGGGCGTGGCTCCGGTACCGACCAAGGACGGGATGGATGCGGCCGCCATCCACACCTTCTCCGACGAGAAGTCCATCGGCATGTACTCGAGCTGCAAGAACCAGGGCACCGCGTGGGACTTCTTGAAGTTCGCCGTCAGCAAGGACAGCGACGGAAAGTTGCTCGACCTGACCGGTCAGATGCCGATGCGCGCCGACCTGCCGTCCAACTACGCAAGTTATTTCTCGGCCCATCCTGAGTACAAGTTGTTCGCTGACCAGGCGGCACGCTCGGTGGAAGTGCCCAACGTACCGAACTCGGTGGAAATGTGGCAGGACTTCCGGTCCGCGTACTCGAAGTCGGTCATCTTCGGCAGCCAAAGCATCGATGAGGCATTCAAAGCGGCGGCCGACCAGATCAAGACGCTCGTTAAGTCGTAACGCGAAGGGACTGACGTAACAGTGGCCGCGGCGGTCCCGGCGCGCGCCTCGCGTACCCGGCTGAGGAGCTTCCTCGGGGCGCAGCCGATCGGGTACCTGTTCGCCGCACCCTTCGTGCTCTTCCTGGTCGGGATTTACGCCTACCCGTTCTTTTACGCGATCTACATGTCGTTCTTCGACTACTTCTTTTCGGCACCGGGGGCGGAGGTCGTCCGCCCCTTCGTGGGGCTGGCGAACTACGCCCGAGTGCTGCAGGACCCACTGTTCCACCTGGCCATTCGCAACGTGGTGATCTTTTTAGTGATCAACGTCCCGCTGACCGTCGCCATCTCCATGGTGTTGGCCACGGCGCTCAACGCTGCCATCCCGCTTCGGACCTTCTTCCGCGCCGCCTACTACATCCCCTACATCACCGCGAGCGTGGCGGCGGTGGGTATCTGGCTGTGGCTGTTCAGCGGCTTCGGCCTGGTTGATAAGATCCTCGGCCCGCTCGCCCCCAACCCGTCCTTCCTCATCAACGGCTTGCTGGCCATGCCGATCATCGCCCTCTACGTCACCTGGAAGGGGCTCGGCTTCTACGTCCTTCTCTATCTCGCTGCCTTGCAGACCATCCCCAAGGAACTCTACGAGGCGTCAAAGGTTGATGGCGCCAGCCCCGTCGCGAGCTTTTTCGCGGTGACCGTGCCAGGACTCCGGCCGGCGACCTTGCTGGTCGTCATCACCGCCGTCATCACCGGGGCCAACTTCTTCACCGAGCCCTATCTCCTGACCGGCGGCGGAGGCCCGGATAACCAGTCCGTCTCGCCGGTATTTCTGATTTACCGGTTCGGCATTGAGCAGAACCATCCGGGCTACGCGGCTGCGATCGGACTGCTGCTTGCCGTCGGCGTGCTGATCATCTCCGGCATCAACCGCTTCGTCCTGGAGCGCGACTAACCATGGCGACCGCGACGACCGAGATGGCCGTGGCGCGAACCCAGCCGGTCGAAACGCCTGGACCGCCCGAGGATCAAAAAAAGCGGGCAGTACCGTGGGTCAGGCTCATCGCGCTGTTCCTCGGGGCGCTCGTCTTCGTCTTCCCCTTCTATTACATGGTGGTCAGCGCCCTGCAACGAAATCCAAACCCCAACATCTCAGGCGCCTTCCCAAATCCAGGCAGCCTCTCGCTTGACAACTTTGTCGCCATCAACAGCGCCATCAATCTCTTAAGGACCCTCCTCAATTCGGGCCTCTTTACCGGCGGCGTGCTGCTCGGCACGCTGGTGTTTGGCGGGCTGGCAGGATACGCGCTGGCTCAACTTCATTTCCGGGGACGTCAGGCGCTCTTCTACACCCTGATTCTCTTGCTGGTGCTCCCCTTCCAGTTGCTCATGATCCCGCTGTACGTGCTGATCGCCCGGAACTTTGGCCTTGGCGACACGCTGCTGGGGATGATCCTGCCTTTCGCCATCAACCCGACGGCGGTCTTCATCTTCCGCCAGTTCTTCATGCAACTTCCCAGCGAGATGTTCGAGGCGGCGCGGATCGACGGCGCCTCTGAGCTTAAGATCCTCACCAGGGTCGTGGCGCCGCTGACCAGGCCGGCGATCCTGACCGCGATGCTGATCACCTTCATCGGTCCGTGGAACGAGTTCCTCTGGCCATTCTTGATCACCAAGCGACTCGAGCTCGAACCACTGGCGGTCGCCCTGGCCAACTACATCTCCACGGTGGCCCAGCGGGCCGCCAACCCCTACGGAACGATCCTGGCGGGCGCCGTGGTGCTGGCCGTACCGGTGGTCATTCTCTTCCTCTTCTTCCAACGGCAATTCGTCGAGTCCTCGATTGGTTCGGGCGTGAAGGGCTAACAGGAGGCGGTCATGGGAATACGGGCAGCGCTGCTGGCGGTTCCGATGGTGGTCATCGGCGCGATCGGCGGGATGTCGGCCGCTGCGCAGGACAATCCCCCACCCGTCGGGCCGGCTGCCGTCAACCTGGCTCACCTCGACTTTCTGCACGACTCGGTGCCCTATCCGGGCACGCCTGTGGCCGGGCACAGCACGACCGAACCCGGCACCCCGATCGATACCTGGTGGGTCTACGCGAATTTCAATTCCGGCTCCGGGACCTACACCCGCACCGGGGGCGGGTCCTACGACGCCTCGACGAAGACCTATGGACAGGGGGCCTTCGACACCGACGACGTGACGCGGGCGGCGGTGGCCTATCTGACGCACTATCGCTACTACCATGACCAGCACAGCCTGAAGCTGGCGCGCGGCGCTTTGCGCTTCGTGATGTATATGCAGACCACGACCGCTCCAAACGCCGGCAACTTCGTGCTCTGGATGCAGCCCGGTGGCGCGCTCAACCTCACGCCGACGCCGCCCGATTCGCCCAACCCGGCGGACTCGGGCGCCTCCTTCTGGCTGGCCCGCTCCATCTGGGCGCTGGGCGAAGGCTACGCGACGTTCCGCACCGTTGATCCCTCTTTTGCTACAGCGCTCGCCGAGCGGATGGACCTGGCGCTGGCCAAGCTCGACGCGGAGCTTGTCACCCCCAAGAGCGGCCAGTATCACACGCTGCACGGCTACCAGACCCCCGCGTGGTTCATCGCCGACGGCGCCGACGCGTCATCGGAGGCGCTGCTCGGGCTGGGCGCCTACTACGCCGCGACCGGCAAGGCTGAGGCCCGCAAGCTTGGGGTGGCGTTCGGGAACGGCATCGCCGGCTTTCAGATCGGTAGTTCCCGGGACTGGGCCTGGCAGGCGCTGATGCCCTTCACCGGATCGGTGAGCCTCTGGCATGCCTGGGGCGCGCACATGGTGATGGCGCTGGCGACCGCGGGACCCCAGCTCGGACATCGCGAGTGGCTCTCCCCCGCGCAGCGCGACGCGAATGCTTTTGAAACGCACCAACAGCTCTCGTTCGGCGCCATCAACGGGCTCCTGCCTGCGCCCGACGATCTGTCACAGATCGCCTATGGCGCCGAGACGACCGTCGATGGTCTTCTCTTTTTAGGTCGGGCCACCGGCAACGATGCCTATCGCCGCTGGGCGGGCATCGCCGCGACCTGGTTCTTTGGCAATAACCGCGCCGGGGTCGCCATGTATCAACCAGCGACCGGCGTCGTCTACGACGGTCTCAACGGAGACGGCGGCATCAACCGGAACTCCGGAGCGGAATCCACGATCGAGGGTTTGCTCGCCTTGATGAATGTGGTCAATGACCCGGTGGCTCGAGGTTATCTCGGCTATCACCGGCTCATGGCGCAGACCACCTATCAGAAGGTCGAGGCTGAATCCGGTGCGATTAGCGGCGCGGCCAGGGTGGTGACGCCGGCGTCCGCCTGGACGGGCGAGGCGCTCTGGAGCAACAACCAGTACGTGGACCTGGCGAAGGGCGGCAGCGATCGCATTTCGGTGACCGCGCCGGTCGACGGAGACTACCTGGTCTACGTCGTCTTCGACAAGCAGATGGGGCGGCCCGACTCGGTGGGTGTCACGGTCAGCGTTGATGGGACTCGGATCGGCCAGGACAACGAGGGTGGAGCCGGCCCCCAGGGCGTTTCACCGAACCCAGATTATCTTTGGATCGACAGCCTGGCGGTGCCGCAACGGATGACGGCCGGCGCGCACACCGTCACGCTGAAATACGCCGGCAAGGGCGGCACCCATGCAAAGATCGATGCCATTCTGTGGCAGCCGATGATCGAGAGCAAGGTCCTCGCCGACAGTGAGGGGGCCACCCTGGCCGTCTACAAGAGCCTTGCCGATGTCGAATCCCGGGTCGTCCTTCCGGCGCCATCGGAGACCTGGGTCGCGCTCGTCTACGACCGCGATGGCAACCTGGTCCAGCACATCTCATTTCAGTCCGGCCAGGTGAGGACGGTGCCGGTTCTCGCGTTCGGCTATACGATCGCTTCGGGAGAGTGACGCATCCGGAGAAAGCCAGTGATATGGGGGTGAAGACGCCGCCATACCGCCTGGACCGCCTTGGCATCGTGATGGAGCCCCTACCCGGCGAGCCCCGGGAGGCGGAGGGCGTCCTGAATCCGGCCAGCGCACGGGCCCGCGACGGCACGCTTTACCTCTTCCCGCGGATCGTCGCCCGCGGCAACTTCTCGCGGATCGGGCGTGCGCAAGTCCTGTTCGACAAGGATGGCAAGCCCTCGGGCGTCGAACGGCTCGGGATCGCCCTTGAACCCGACGAAGCCTGGGAGCAGAACCCAATGACGGCAGGCGTCGAGGACCCGAGGATCACCTTCGTCGACAGCCTGAACACCTACGTGATGGCCTACGCAGCCTACGGCCCGCTCGGTCCCCGCATCGGGCTCGCGGTGAGCCGCGACCTCATGAAGTGGCAGCGGCTTGGGCCACTGTCGTTCGCGTATGAGCCTTCCTTGAAGACGGACATGAACCTCTACCCCAACAAAGACGCGATGTTCTTTCCCGAGCCGGTGCCCGGCCCGGACGGAAAACCCGCGTATGCCATGCTGCATCGGCCGATGTGGAACCTCAACCCGAATAATCCTGACGTAGGCCTGCCGCTGCCAGCCGGCGTGATCGATCCGCGCCAGAGCATCTGGGTCTCGTTTGTTTCCGCGGACTCCGTCACGGCCGATATTCGGGCCCTCACACGGCTCGATCACCATCGCCAGGTGGCGCCGCCGCAGCAGCCCTGGGAGGCAAGCAAGATCGGCGGCGGCACTCCGCCAATCCGCATTCCAGAGGGATGGCTGATCATCCACCATGGCGTGACCAAAGGCGAGGCACCCCCGGGGGGACGTGTTCCCGTACGTTATGTCGCGGGTGCCATGGTGCTCGATGCTGAAGATGTCAGCCGTGTTCTGTCTCGGTCGCAGGTCCCACTTCTCGAGCCAGAGACGAAGGAGGAACGCGAGGGTATCGTCGACAGTGTGGTCTTCCCCACCGCGATCGATGTGCGCGACGGCGGCGAGGCTGACGTCTATTACGGGATGGCGGACTTCCGCATCGGGGCAGCTCG